>JAILIO010000242.1 GCA_024695225.1 Lachnospiraceae bacterium | reverse complement strand
GGGATGTACGAGGAGAAGGACAGTGACGGTACTGTCTGGACCTACGATCCGCTGGATCCTGAATTTCTTGAGTACTTTGGAGACAAGATAAATGTGTCACCCGTGGCTGAGGAGCAGGAGGTCATGGTCAGTGTGCCAAAGGGCTCATCGAATGGCTCTATACAGAGTAGCTTTAATGGTTCCTGGTATGAGTATCCTTCCTATGTCAATGGTAAGAGCTACATCGAAGGAGTAGATGTTTCATATTATCAGAAGAGTATCGACTGGAATGCTCTGGCGTCCCATGGTGTGAAGTTTGCATTTATCCGTGCCGGCTACAGGGGATATGGTGATGCCGGAAACATGAAGACTGACACAAGGGTTGCCGATAATATCCAGGGTGCATACAATGCAGGGATCAAGGTAGGTATATATTTCCTGTCGCAGGCCATGAATACTTCTGAGGCTGCAGAGGAGGCGGATAAGTGTGCATCCATAATAAGTCCCTATAGCAGCATGATCAGCCTGCCGGTCATAATGGACTATGAATATGCAGGAAGTTCGACGAATCCCGGAAGACTTAAAAAGCAGCACGTGGCTGATATGAACTCAGGAAGAGATTATAAGGCAATTCATAATTCTGTACTCAACAGTTTCTTTTACAGAATAAGCTCATATGGATATAAGGCCGGAGTCTATGCAAATAAGAGCATGCTCCAGTCTCAGCTTTATCCGTCCGATATTCCCTCAGACTTTGCGATCTGGCTTGCAAATTATACAAACGCTACCTCGTATTCCGACAGACTTGAGGGCTGGCAGTATACTTCGTCTTACACTGGATTCAACTCATATCATGGCGGCTCAGACATAGATCTGAACTTCTGGTTTGATTCTTCAGAGGAGCCCTATAATCCGGATGAAAGTCTGGTGAGGGCCTTTGTTACAAGGCTTTACAGGACGACGCTTGAAAGAGAGCCTGAGGAATCAGGACGTGAATGGTGGGTTCAGCAGCTTATGAGTGGATCAAAGACAGGCGCTGAGGTGGTGAGCGGTTTCTTCCTGAGTGGTGAGCTGTTATCGAGAGGATACAGTAACACTAAAATAGTTGAACTGGCATATAATGGCATCATGGGACGGGCTTCGGATGCTAACGGGAAGGCTTATTGGGCCGAAGCTCTTGATTCAGGGGCGACATATCAGTATGTAGTATGTGGCTTTGTGCAATCTGATGAGTTTGCAAGTATATGCAATACATATGGAATAAAAAAGGGTACCCTGAGCCCTACGGACAACCGTGATAAGAACATAGGTATAACCAAGTTTGTGGGAAGGCTTTACACGAAGGCTCTGGGTCGTGGGTTTGATGGCGACGGTCTGAACTACTGGTGTGAAAAGATAAACAATGATTCAAGTAAGGATAATGTTTTAGATGTTGCTTTGAATGGATTCCTTCGCTCCGAGGAGTTCCTTGGTAAGAATCTGAGCGATGGTGAGTATGTGAAGGTGTTGTATCGTACTTTCCTGGATAGAGAAGCTGAGGGTGAGGGTTATAATTATTGGACCGAAAAGCTTGCTGCGGGCGAGAGCAGGGATGATATCGCGGCAGGATTTGCGTATTCTGAGGAATTTAACAATATCATGGCTTCATATGGACTGTGAGTGAGAAGCGGTCAGAGAATTTCGTTTATTGCAACGGAATAGAAGAGATCGGTATGAACAAAACTCTCCTTATACGGCGGTGGCCGGGTAAGGAGAGTTGTTTGTTTCTGAAGCTGTGATGCGGCGAGGTTTTGACAACTGGTACAAAAAAGTACAAAACTTTTCTTGACTGGTACAACCTCGCTCATAAAAATGCAAATGATACAGTAAACACGCTCATAAATATGCAAATTATACGATAAACACGCTCATAAATACGTAAAACATACAGTAAACACGCTCATAAAATAGTAAAACATGCAACAAACTCACTCATAAAATAATTGTAGGATTATCGCTGTTGCACTATAATACATATGGCTATTTTCGCATTTATGGTTGACATATAAACATGTGTTCGATAAAATAAATCTATCGAACATTAGTTCTTCGGGGGCCATAAATGTCAGATTTAAAAGAAGTAATAACATCATACCATAAGCTATCCTTTAGTGACCGTATTGTATTTTATACTACGATATCTAATGATATAGCACCTTCTGATGATCTGCAGTCATTTCTGATAGAGACTCGAT
>JAILIO010000240.1 GCA_024695225.1 Lachnospiraceae bacterium | reverse complement strand
AACCATTCTGGATGCGGACTTTATCAGTGATCCAGGGCTCATTTATCTTGATTTCCATAACTCACCTCCTTGGTATAATTATACCAAGGAATTAACGGAATATCAAGCCAAATCTGTGTTTTTGATACAATATTTTGTGCTTGCAAAGTCAGTAATATCAAGGATTTGCGGTAGTAACTGTTAACGATTTATACCTGAGCCTTGGTATAATTTTGCGGGAGCGCAGGTTCTAAAAGGCAGGAACTGGTAAAACCATATCTGTTGACAGATGAACTGTATGCTGAAAAATGGCAGTCCATGGTATTCAAACCAAACCCCTATAAGCCTGAGAACAAAAGATACGAAACACGACGAGGAGAAATGGTCAGATCAAAATCAGAGGCAATAATAGCCGACATGCTTCTGAATCTTAAGATTCCCTACCACTATGAGATACCCCTTAACCTGAGCAGGACAATTGTAAGGTATCCGGACTTTACGATACTGAAAGTGAGTACCAGAGAAGTTTTTTATTTCGAGCATTTCGGGATGATGGATGACGAAGAATACAGGAATAACTGCTTTGCCAAGATAAATGAATACAGATCTTACGGCATACATACCGGCAGAAATCTGATCACCACATTTGAATCGGAGACGATGCCTCTGGATATTAAAAGTATACGTAAGATGCTTAAAGAGTCTTATCTGTAAAATGAATAATAGGAAATTGATCAGAAAAATGGTAAAACAAGGATTTAGGGGGTTGTCAATGGGGACGGTTCTAATTGACACTCGGAAAAAGTTGTCAACCGGAACCGTCCCCATTGACAACCGGACAACTCCGAAAAAAGTTGTCAACCGGAACCGTCCCCATTGACAACTGTCCCCATTGACAGCTTTATCGTATATATTATTGTGGAGTATCAGATTGTCAGCGGGGACAGATCCTTGTCAACAGGGAGGGATCTAATCCTGCCCGGTTCATTTTTACTTAATAAACAGTAAGGTTTGACTGATAACTACATATAGGCGGAAGTTGTTGTTGATTTCTTCAAATCAAAAGGAATGTAGAAAAAAGGTTAATTATGTGCATTGTTAGAATAATTGTAAAAATGTTATAATATCTTCAAAAATCAACATTATTGCCGTAGGAAATGAATGAGCATTCGGTATAGTCAATTGATTACTCGAAAGGAGTTTACACGTTTTGAAAACAAATAAACCCACACTAAGATTAACAGCGACATTTTTGTCATTATTGCTTGCCGTTGGAGCGGTACCTGTCAGGGCAGTGGAAGTTCCGAAGGATCTGAAGGTGAGCGTCGAGGCGAGTGGATCTGCGGGTTCTGAGGTGAGCATCGAGGCGAGTGGATCTGCGGGTTCTGAGGTGAACGTTCAAACGAGTGGATCTGCGGGCTCTGAGGTGAGCGTTCAAACGAGTGGATCTGCGGGCTCTGAGGTGAACGCCGAGGCGGATGATTCTGAAGATATTCCGGAGAATGTTGGGGGCGCTGATCCGGAAGATCCGCAGGTAAATGCTGAAGCTGATGATCCGGAAGATATTCTGGAAGCCGTCGGTGCAGAAAACACCCGGGATGTAACCGAAAGAGATACGGTTTGGGGAGAGCAAGGGCTGGTAACCTGGTATAAAGTGGTGCCCACTGCATCCTCTTCCGCAGGTGTGACCATAAATGACAGGATCAAGGTAATGGGTACCGTCAATCTTATCCTTACGGATGGGCTGACCTTGTTGTCAAAGGGAGGGATCAATGTCCCTGAGGGCAGTGAACTGATCATTCATGGAGGAAAAGAGGGTACGGGCTGTCTGCAGGCTTCAGTAGGTCATTTATATTCTCATGCCGTGATCGGCGGTAATTTTAGCGAGGGAACAGGAGACATTACCATAAACGGGGGCCTGATCGATATTTACGTTAGTGGATCTTGCGCAGCAATGATCGGTAGCGGTGCGCCCGGAATCGGTGGAAAGATTACTGTCAATGGAGGCGAAATAAAGACTAAATATAACGAAAAATCCAGTGGTAGATTTTCGGGAGCCGGTATTGGTGCCGGTGATGGTGGATCTACGGGAGACATTATCATCAACGGAGGTGTTATTGAGACTGCAGGAGGCCATAGTTTACCCGGCATCGGAAGCGACTCATACTCAAGTAATGACCATTATGACATCACTATCAACGGAGGGAAGATATCAGCCCAAGGCGGAAGTTTTGCTCCCGGGATCGGAGGTGACGTTGATGAAACCCGTACGGTTATCAATATAAATGGAGGTGTTATTGATGCCAGGGGAGGAAGTTTCGGCGCCGGTATAGGAGGCGGATTGCAAGACTCCTGTTACAAGGTAAATATCAGCGGAGGAGATATAACTGCCGTGGGCGGTAATACAGCAGCCGGTATCGGTGGAGGCCAGGATGGATCCGGAGGAAAGATCACCATAAAAGGTGATGCCAATGTGACTGCCACCTCAACGGCGAACGAATACGGGAGCGGAGTCGGGATCGGAAAGGGTATGGAGCGCAGTTTTAGCGGGCTTGATAACGGCGTACTGGAGGTTGAAGATGGCCTGGTGGTCTACGGGGGTCCGGATGATAATCCCACGGACGTGATCAGATGGGCAAATAATGACTACGCTCGATATCGCTGCATGATTGTTAAGAAAGGTACTATACCACCTGTAAAGGTAGAAATCGAATGTGGGGAGAAGATGACTGCGAGCGGTAATCTTCTTCAAACAGGGTTGACCGCTGAAATGGAACCGGTAAAACTTATTGCTGACAGCGGGTATTCCTTTGAGACATTTGAAGATAAAGCTTATAACGGCGTTACGGTCACATGGACAAACAATAAGGTCGTGACTGTTTCGGGCATTCCAACTGCTGATACCGTCATTAAAATGTCGGATATAGTCAGTCTGGCAGACAGTAAAGAGGAAACGATAAAGGTTACCTTTAAGGTGGAGGATGGTTCATGGGATGATGGTACCAGGGATGACAAAACCCTGACACTAAAGGGATTTGAGGGTGAGATCAGGCTTTCGCCGGATCAGATACCTGAAGCAGGGAACAAACCTGATGTGGGGTTCAGTGAAGGTCAATGGGATGCGGAAGTTGATGAAGAGATCAGAGGGGGAGATAAGACTTTCACCTATATCTATGAAAGGAACGCAGACAACAATAAATACTACAAGCCTGCCTATAAGTATAAGGAATTTGAAAAGTTTATTGAAGATGATACCACCATTCAGATCGCAGGAGTCAGATCAACAGTATTGGATCAGGTCGCTAACTGGTATGTTATCGGTTACGATAAGGATGAAAAAACTGTTCTGCTTCTGGCAAGGGAGAGTTTTGGCTATAGCCCCTGGTACAAATATTATTCAGATTCAGATCTCAGAAAGAAGACGGAGAGTCTGATAGATGAAGATCAGCCGCTTTATTCCATAAGAAACAGGCTTGCTGAAGGCAAAACAGGGGGCAAAGTTCCTTATATTTTAAATATTGACGAGGCGGAAGAACTGTCTCAGGAGAAGCTGACAGGCTACGGAACCAGATGGTGGCTGCGAAGTGATGCTTCCTATTCAAAGCCTATTGTGATGCTGACTGGGGGAAAAGGGAAGATCAGTACTGTGGTCAAGGATTATAGCTATTCTACCTATGAATATGATGCTCCCTCGGATAAAGGCTGTGCATATGATTGTTACGCTATTCGCCCTGTTATTAATTTAAAACTGGATTCACTTAACTATAATGCCGAAAAGAAGGTTCTGTATACTGATCCTGATGATCTCGCTTTAAATGAGGACGATATAAGTGTCGGATTGGAAAATACCATACCTGTCACGATCGCGGTTGAAGACGGTGATACCACATGCGGAAATATAATCTGGAGCAGCAGTGACAGTAAGGTTGTGAAGCTTTACAAGGACGAAGGCGGTACAGATGAAATCGGCTCAGAGCCATATGACGGCGGTGTCGTCTTTGCGAAAGGCATTTGTTTGGGGAATGCCGTTGTTACCGCAACGAATGCTTCCGATCCGGCCATGTCAGACAGCTGCAAGATTAAAGTAGATGAATACATATATGATTTTTGTCTTGATAAAAGAAAAATAGAGGGAAAAACTTATACAACCTATCCTCTGACAGCAAAAATGGATTATAACGTGAACCTGACACAAAGGCCTGATCGGAGGGTTATGTGGGAGGTTTACGAACTTGACGGAAATGGTAAAGATTATATAAAACTATATGAAGACAGGCAATGCAAAAAAGAGATCAAAACAGGCTGGGTTGATAATTCCACAGTCTATGTCAGAGCGGAGCCTCCGAAGGATGCAGCCACTGACAGCAGTATGTCTGTTTTGATTTTTGTCACCAGCAAAGCAGATCCTACTTGTCATAGTTTTTGTCATGCAATTATTTCCAATAATACACTTATGACACACCTCTACCAGTTAAAGACAGATAACAGTAGGATCTTTTTGGGAGGGCTTAAACAGTATGCTATAAAGCAATACTATCCGTGGATGGTCATTGATATCGATCCCGCCAATAAGGTTGTAACATTGCTTGGGGCAGAAGATTACAATATTTGTAAGTATTGGAGCGGGAGCAGACCGGATGTCAAATTTGAGTGGATGGGGCCCAATGATATTCGCTGGTCCAATTTGTTAAAGGTACATGAAAAATTAACCGATGGATGCTTTGGGAGTCAGCGGGATGCTATCGTTGATATGACCGATGAATACCCGGAAATAAGGATAAAGGGATTCTTCAGCCTTAGTAAAGCAGAAGTTGAAAATTCAGATATTAATAATCTGAGGGGGAATAGCGGTAACTGGTGGCTCCGTACGAGGGTTGATAAGACTGATAACCAGACATATTATTATAACGGCAATGCTTCGAATCCATATATTTCTCAGACTAGTGCCACCGATCTAAAGGCTTTAAGGCCGGCTATAAAATTGAAAATGGATTATCTGGACTATGATTCCGCGAGACGTATTTTAACTGTTCATTATGATTCCGGTATTTTCCTGGATCAGAAGAGTATAACTCTTGAACAGGGTACTATGGCAAAGCTTACTGCATCTCCAAAGATTTATTATGACGATACCAAACTGATCTGGAATTGCAGTAATGAAAATATAGTGTTATATGCGGATGAAGACTGCACACGGGCAGTGGATTCTGAAGCAACAGATGTCAGAACGGTTTATGTCAAGGGATTGGTGGATGGGACTACCGTTATTAATGTTGTAAGCAACGCTACTCCCTACATTTCCGAAGACTGCAGTATCACGATAAAGAAAACTCCTGATGCATATTCGGGGTTTGATACTCTGAACAGGAAAGACCAAACGGTCACGATCCAGGGAGTACAATATGAAAATAAAGATGTGGAGTGGTATGTTATAGGCTTCGATTCAAAAAATGATACCGTAAGTCTGCTCTCAAAAGAATGTTTTGGGAAGTCCGTATTTTCCGGTCCGGATTACGAAGGCTCTGAATTAAAAAGATATGTGGAAGGGCTGACAGGAGAAGGACAGCCCCTTGCTCCCGTAAAAGATTCCCTTGCAATTATTGATGCCAGAAATCCTGCGGTGACGGGGAAAGTACCATACATTCCGAGTGTCAAAGAGGTAAATGCTTTATCAAAAGCAAAGAAAACCGGAGACGGTGAAAGATGGTGGACCCGTTCCCAGGTTTCGGGTGCGGATTCGGCAGTGTATTCAATACAGGGAAACAAGGGTGTACTTGAGACCAGGATTATGGACGGAGAGCAGCATGGTGTCCGTCCGGTTATAAATCTGAGTGTGAAGTCTTTGATCTTTGATGTGGAAACAAACATCTTCAAGTTTGAGAATGGCGTGTCTCTTGACAAGAGGAGAGAAGAGGTAAAGGGTGGTAATACCGTAATCATTACCGCACTTACCGATGAGGAAAAGGTCCATTGGGAATCCGATTCCGAAGACCTTGAGTTATACAGCAGAGAGGATCTGTCCGAGCCTGTTTCTCCCGGAGTTACCACTGCCAAAAAGATATACGCAGTGCCCTATGTGGGGGGGACCTTCACTGTTACTGTAACGGGAAAAGATTCGGAAAAGACCGCAAGCTGTGAGATCGTATCTATTATGGATAAGGTTGAATACAACGGGGACAAGACGGATAGTGTAATAGTTTCATGCAAAAGAGAATCAAATGGCATGAAATTTGAACTTCCTGAAATTCCCAAAGGCGCGGTTTATGGGGAAAACGGAGTGGTAGGCGGTGAAACTCCCGAACTTATAAGCGGTACCCCAACGATAAGCGAAAACACCCTGTTATGCAATATCACCGGTCAGGACGAAGGAGTATCAGCCACTATCACAATACCCGTTACAGGTGCTGATAGTTACAAAGATTATGAAGTGGTTGTAACTGTAACTACAGCGGAAAAGGCAGATGCCGGCGTATCATTAAATGAAGGAAACAGAATCATTAAGGTTTACGGAGATGAAGCATTTGATCTGAAAGCCGGTGTAGATAATGAAGGAACCGGGCAGGTGAATGAAAGCTGGAGCATAGGAGACGAGAGTATAGCAACGGTTTCAGACGATGGAAAGATCACCGTATTATCTCCGGGAGAAACAACTGTCACCTATCGCTATGAATCAGATACAACCTTTGGGGAAAAGAGCATAGCATTTGAAGTGATCAAGGCTGCTCTCATCGTTACGGCTAACGACGATGATATTACTTATGGAGATGAGCCTGCGGGAGCAGGAGTCAGTTATCAGGGTTTTGTAAACAATGAAACCAAAGCAGTGGTTTCCGGTGTACCGGATTATGATTTTAGTTACAGCCGATACGGTGATGTGGGAGAAGATTACAGCATTACGCCCAAAGGCTTAACTGCAGATAATTATGATCTGATCTATATGCCGGGTAAATTGAGAGTATTTCCTAAGTCAGTGGGAATTCGCTGGGGAACTCGTGAATTCAGTTATGACGGGACAGAAAAATGTCCCACAGCAACTGCTGCCGGTCTTTTGAATGGAGATGAGTGTACATTAACCGTTACAGGAGGGGAGAAGGCAGCAGGCACATACACTGCTAAGGTTACGGGACTGTCAAATACCAATTATAAGATCCCGGCTTTCAATACCACAACCTTTACAATTGCCAAGGCTGATACCGGCTTTACCTCTCCTGTGGCAAAAACGGATCTGGTTTATACGGGAATGCCTATAGAACTGGTAACTGCCGGGACTGCTGAGTATGGATGGATGGGATATGCCCTGGGCAGCGATGATCAAAATTCTCCCGAGGACAAATATTTTACGAAAGACATCCCTACTGCATTAGACGCAGGGACTTATTATATCTGGTACAGAGTTTATGGGGACAGCAATCATAGTGATGTGGCGCCTCAGAATATAAAAGCAGAGATCAAAAAGAAAGAATACTACAATGTGGAGATCAGTCTGGATGTACCTGACGGAACAGGAATAGAGACAAGTGTTGACCTGAAGCAGTATTTAAAAGAGTATATTGGAAGTGAGTTTACCGTAAGCGGTATAGTGGCAGAGGACGGGGATCTTTCTTCATTGAGCTTCAGGCAAGGGGAATATGCGCCTGCGGTTGATGATGATGGAATACTGAGATTTATCACCGATTCTGAAAGCGGAGGAAAAGGAAAGATTGAGTTAACCGCAGTAAGAGATCTTATTACCTGCACAGTCGTCATTAATATAAAAGCCTATGAAAAGACAACCAGAATATATTTTAATGACACGGAAGCAGAAACACCTGCAAGGGGGGTTGAAGCAGAGGAACTGAGTGAGTATACCGCAAAACAGAAAGGCAAGAAGGTTCAGGTATCGATGGAGGTCAAGACTGTAAAAGAGCCTTCCGACAGCAAAGTCCAAACCAGGATGGAAAATGCCATAAAAGAGATATTCGGTGTGGAGGAATATAACTCAGGTGATGTGGCATATACCTGTTTTGACATCAATATCAAAAAGAAGGTCGATGATAAAGCAGAGGAAACAGTTACAGATCTGTCTGATGTGATAAAGATCGGATTGAAATACGACCTTACAAACAAGTATTTTCCCACTGTTTTCCGCGACCATAAAGGTAAAACCAAAGAGCTTTCGCTCCTTTACGAGAAGCCGGAATCTAAAACCGATTATCAGGACGGGACATATTATATTGATTATGATTCCAATATGATATTGATCTATTCCAGGTATTTCTCAACATACTCACTGGCCTACTCTGTCGTAAACTTCAATTTCCTGACTTTCGATATGGGTGAGAAAGATGTGGAAAATGAACCTGAGCCGGTTATGGTGAGAATGGGAATGAGGGCACAAAGACCTTCAAGTGATCCTGTAACTGAGGGCTGTATATTTACCGGATGGTATAAGGAAGAAAGCTGTGAGAATCTGTTTGACTTCAATGTGCCTCTCATGGAAGATACGACGGTTTATGCCGGATGGAGAGAAAAGAAGAAGCTGACCGTCAGTTTTGACGCAAATGGGAAGGAATGCTCGTATTGTCCGAAAGATAAAGAGGTGGAAGAAGGCGATCCGGTTGAAGAACCTGCCGGAAAACCCCTGACAGAAGGCTTTAAGTTTAGCGGATGGTATAAAGAAAGTGAATGTAAAACGCTGTATGATTTCAAGACGGCGGTGACTGAGGATATCAGGCTTTATGCCGGATGGGAGATTGTTGAGCCTGAGTTTTCAGATGAGAGTCTCTGGAATCTTTATGAGGATACTTCAGACCATGAGTATGAGGTTCAAGGCATCAATACGGAAACCATGGTCCTGAACAGTAATCCGGATTCAAAGAATTATTATGATGCCAGAATAAGTGGATCCGTTATAACAGTAAAAGTTACCGGAAACCGTATGCTGGCCGCGAATAATCCGATATTGGATTTCGATCTGGGAACAGAGGGAGTGATACAGTATATTCTGCCTGTCACTTACAAAAAGCCGGTTTTAAAACTGAGTTCTACATCAGGCAAAATAAGGAAGGGTACAGAATCAGTTCTGTATACGACGCTTCTTGTAAAGAATACTCGTGGGTTCTATGAGCCATATGACATGACGGATGTAAAGATTTCCGAAACAGGACTTGGAGCGTTGAAGTTGGAAAATGACGGAACAATCTGTATCAGCAGTTCGGCAGCGGGAAGCGGAAAGATCCGTATATCGAAGGATGACTGGGATGAAATAAGGCCCCTGGACTTTAATTACAGCATCAAGGAATCCAATAAAGATCTGCTTGAAGTGAATCTGCGAAATCAGAAAAATGTGATAGTAAACAAAAATGCAAAGGGTCAGGTATTGTCCTATGATTTAACCCTGAACGGAGTCACCCCTGATAGCAGTGAGGTTAAGATCATAGACAGGAAAAATACCGGACTCGCAGCCATAAGCGACGACGGAAAGCTTGAAGTCTCGTATAAGAGCGGCGTAGAAGCAGGCAATTATACAGTGACGTTAGAGGCCGGTAATGCAAAGGTAAATGTTAAGATCATAGTAACCGAAAAGGATCTGAATGAATCTGTCACGGCAAAGATAAAAAGAAAATATGATGTTGTCACCGGGCAGGGCATGGTGGTCGAACCCAAATTGAACGATGTGGGTGGAGAAATAATGTCGGTGAGTATAGAAGAGAGCGGGTTTACAGGAAGCCTTGACAATTCAGGTAATATCCTGATCGATTACGACGGAGATGCCTATGATGTGGGCAATCTGGACATGGGAGATCTGACTCTTGGTTTATACATAAGCGGAATAGACGGAAGGGTAATTCTCAAGCTTAATAAAGTCAAAGCAAGCAGGAGTGTTCCCACTGCAACTGCAGCTGATGTGGTCATACCGTCGTCAGCAAAACAGAGTGAAGGCACGGTAATAGGTACTGCCAATATACTGAGCACCTATAAAACCGCATCCGGTGAAGACAGGATGATCTACCCTGTAAAGACGGAGATCACAGACACAAAGAATGTTGTTGCCAAAATGAATGAGACAGATATAAGTGAGGTCAATATTGAAAAGCTCACCGGAAAGAGTGGCACGGTAAGTGTGAAACTGACTTATTCAGGCGGCGCAACGAAAACAGTAAAGATCAAGGTAAGGGGGAACGAATGAAAAAAATACTGGCATTCATATTAACATTAACCGTGACCCTGTCAGTTCAGACCACCGCTTTCGCTGTTTCATATGAAGGTGAATCCGTAAACGACTCTGACCATGGTCCGGTGACTGAGATTTCAGAAGCCGCAGAAGAGCCGGAAACTACAGAGGGGTTGGAAACCGCAGAAGAGCCGGAAAGTGCCGAGGAGCCGGAAGCAGTGGAAGATCCGGAAGCCTCAGAAGAGTTGGGAACAGCGGAAGATCCGGAACCTGTTCAGGCAGTTGGATCCGGTGAGAACAGTTATCTGGGGATCAAATGGAGCCTCGATGAGGATGGAACACTGGAACTGAGCGGAACTTACACCGGCAGTGGAGATATCAGCATAGAGAAAGATATCTTAGGGGATAGTTATGCAGACTGCAAAGCGGTTTACTGTGATTTTGACCCGGGTGCTGCGAGGTCGGTCTTATTTGGAACATTTGAAGCCGCAGGCTCCAATATAACTTTGATCAAATTTGGTGAAAACTTTAATACCGGCAGTTTGCGGAGTATGTATTATATGTTCGGTGGCTGTACAAAACTGACCGAACTGGACCTGATCAGCTTTGATACCTCCGGTGTAGAGGATATGAGCTGTATGTTTCAGTACTGCGCCGGTTTAACCGATCTGGATCTTACGGGTTTTAATACATCAAATGTGAAAGATATGGGATCCATGTTTCTGGATTGTCAGAGTCTGACAGAATTGTTTTTGTCCAAATTTGACACATCAAAAGTAACCAGCATGTGGTCAATGTTTTCCGGATGCAGCAAACTGGAGGGACTCTACATAGGGGCCTTTAATACATCGAATGTGACTGATATGGGGGCCATGTTTAGCGGCTGCTATAGTTTGAAAAAAATAAATCTCAGCAGTTTTGATACATCAAAAGTGAAAAATATGGAATCCATGTTTTCAGGCTGTGGAGGAATGGAGACGATTGATCTAAGTAAAATTGACACATCGAGTGTAGAAGATATGAGGTGGCTCTTCAGCAGCTGTTCTGGCTTAAGTACTATTGATCTGAGTAAATTTAACACATCAAATGTAACGGATATGTCAGGAATGTTTTCCGAATGCAGTGGGCTGGTAAGCCTTGATCTGAAGAGTTTTGACACATCAAATGTGACGGATATGGGATTTATGTTTGACGGCTGCAGCAGTCTGACTAACCTTGACATAAGTGAATTCAATACTTCTAATGTTGCTGACATGGGGGATATGTTTTCGGGTTGTGAGGGATTGACGGAACTTGATCTGAGAGGGTTTGACACCTCAAAGACAACTGTTATGACGGAAATGTTCATAGGGTGCGATAGTTTAATCAGTCTGAATCTGAAGAGTTTCAATATGTCTTCTGTTACGGAATACAGGCACATGTTTTTTGAGTGTAACAGCCTGAAGGAACTGGTGACACCATTTAACAACTCATTGGAGGCCATTACCCTTCCCAGGTATTTTTACGATGATGCGGGTTATTCATACAGTGAACTGCCCGTAACGGAAAATGAGTCAATGAAGCTTACCGTACCTGAGGATGCTGATGAAAATGAAGGCAATTTTTACGGGATCAGCTGGAGTATTGACGGGAATGGGGTCATTACCCTTACAGGGAGCTACACGGGAGACGGCTTTGTCAGTCTTGAGGAGAATATCTTAAAAAATCATTATGTGGATTGTAAAAAGGTAATTTGCGGTTTTGAGCCCGGAAATGCAAAGGGTATTTCATTCGGATCATTTAATGAGTACGGATCAAATGTGGAAGCGATCACATTTTCAGATAATTTTGACACGGAAAAATTCACAAGTATGGAAGCCATGTTCAGTAACTGTTGGTCTTTGACAGAACTTGATCTGAGCGGGTTTGATACTTCAAATGTAACAGACATGAATATCATGTTTAACAACTGCGCCGGCTTAACAGAACTTGATCTGAGCGGATTTGATACTTCCAATGTGACAGACATGGGAGCCATGTTCAGAGGATGTATGAATCTGTCAAGCCTTGATCTGAGCGGATTCGACACCTCAAAGGTCACTGATATGCAGTCAATGTTTATCAATTGCGGAGGATTGTCGGATCTCAGGATAGGCACTTTTAACACAGAAAAAACAAGTGATATCTCATATATGTTTGATGGTTGCTTAAGCCTGACAAGTCTTGACCTGAGCAGTTTCACTCTGGAAAATATAAATTCATACGATGGAGTTTTTGAAGACTGTAACGGGCTGGAAAAAATAAAAACACCTTATTGTAACACTCAGACTGATATCGAACTGAACCGGGTGTTTTATGGTAAGGACGGTACAGAGTATGAGAATCTGCCTGTAACCTCAAACCAGTCTGTCACAATTTATGCATCAAATGATGCTCCCGTAAGTTCAGAGTCCCTTACCCTTGATATTACACAAAAGACCATTGCTCCCGGAAGAAGTTTTACTATCTCCGCGAATGTGACGGATGAAGCCGGAAATGCGGTAGAAGAACCCGCTTTGAGTTTTGCCAGTAACGCACCGGCAGTTGCAAGTGTTGACAGTGAAGGAGTGGTCAGAGGAGTTTCGGATGGGAAGGCTCTGATCACCGTAAGATACAACGATCTGACAGCCGTTTGTATCGTGATCGTAGACAGCGATTGTGAGAAAACAGGAGTGTGGGTTCAGGGGATAGAAGAGGAATACAGATATACCGGAACGGCCATAAAGCCTGTCCCGGAAGTATACTTTAACTCTGAAAAACTGACGGAGAAGAAGGACTATACCGTTAAATATTCAAACAATCTTAAGCCCGGGACGGCCACGGTGACCCTGAATATGAAGGGCAGGTTTTCAGGACGGAAACATATCGTTTTCACCATAGTCAAACTGGATCTTGCTGAAACAACAAAGGATTGTATATACCTTTCCTACAGGGAAAACAAGGTGCAGAAACCCAAGCCCGGGTTATATTATAACAACAGGGCCATTAAGTACAAAAGCAAGGATCTCGAGATTACCTACCCCTCCACGGAAGAGGGAGCCTATGTGAAACCGGGGACATATGAGATACATGTTGCAGCCTCAGGCAGTTCGGAGGTGTTTTCGGGAGAAAAGGATATAGATCTGGTCATCACGGAAAAGAATCTCATGTCAAAAGTCAAGGTAAAGATGACCGGAAATAAGCTGACATATACGGGAGAGCCTCTGGAACCGGTACTAAAGGTGACCGGCAGCGGCAATAAGGTCCTGCTGGAAAATGAGGATTATACGGTCACCTATGATGATGATCATACCGATCCCGGAAAGCATACAATGATACTGGAGGGAATCGGTGACGATTACATCGGATTCAGAAAATACACCTTCACCATAGGCGGAAAATATGATATCGGCAACAAAGAGTATACTGAGATCGAGATGGACAGTGATGATATATATATGGTTGGAACTGTTTTATATACCGCAGGCGGAGCCACTCCTGGTTTCAATGTGACCTACAAGGGCGAAGAATTGACTCTTGGAAAGGATTATCAGGTTCAGTATCTGGATAATAAGGTCCTTGGAACAGCGGAAGCAGTGATAAAGGGAAAAGGAAAATATACCGGGATCAGAGTTGAAACATTTGAAATAATAAATCGAGATATAAGTACTCTGAGACTGAATATTTCGGATGTAAAATATTCAAGTAAGACAGATGCCTATAAGAAAAACAAATATGTCTTTACTGATGACAATTACAAAAACCAGAAGCTTAAGCTTAACAGGGACTATACACTTGAGTATGAAGAAAACTATGGAAATCCCGATATTGGAACGGTAATAAATGTAACAATAAAAGGCATTGGCAATTATTCGGATTCCATGGAAGCATCCTACCGGGTGATAGATCCCGCAAAAGATATATCCAAGGCTAAGGTCGTTATAAACAACGGAAAAGCTTATGAATACACCGGAAGCCTTATAGAGCCCTCATCTTCGGAGATATCTCTCCTCGTTGGGAAAAGTACTTATTTGTCCGATTCGGATTATGAGGTGGCCGGTTGTTATAATAATATAAATAATGGCAGAAACGCCCTTGTATTACTGCGGGGAATAAACGGATTTACAGGAACCAGGCTTGTCAGATTCAAGATAGATCCGGTGGTTGTAGGGGAAGATAATCAGTAAGTCATCAGGAAGAGGAGCATGGTATGAAATACAATAATAAAAACACTAAACGGTACGAATACAAAAACAAGTATTTGTTGTTCCTGTACAGGATGTGTCTGGCGTTGATCCTCCTGCTTCCGATGTTGTCTGAGACCGTGGTGAAAGCCGCAGACGGGCCTGTTGAACCGGAAGATGTCAGCACTTATTTTGGCAGTCTGGGGGATGAAACCGTAATGATCAGGAATATCTCAATTGACGGATTTGAACTTGTTCACTGGTATGTGACAGCGAGTGATCCGGAAACGGTAACCCTGTTTTCAAAGGAAAGTTTTGGTTCAGCATCTTACAATCATACTTCTTGCGGAAAATACCTTGACTCAGGCCTTAGGACAACTGTCGAAAGTCTTACAGATGATGGAAAACCTCTTGCCGGTATCAGGGATGTACTGGCGCCATTAAATGTTGACGGTGTGGGTGCAGTGCCCTATGTCCCCAACAAGCAGGAAGTGAATTCTTTATCCTGGACAATAAGGCATGGAGACGGAAAAACCTGGTGGGTACGTGATAAAGTAGACAATCAGTATGCGTGGTGTCTGTATGTATATATAAAGCCGACCTATGAGGAATTTATGGAAATGAATGTATATGAAGCGCCTCGTTGGGAGTGGGATAATACATATCGTGAAAAAAAGGTATGGGAATATGCGGCAATACGTCCTGCTGTGAGACTTGATCTCAGCAAAGTGAACTATAATCCAAGAACCAGGACCTTTTCTGTCAGGCACACACATAACTGGGATCTGAAGACAGATAAAGCAAGCCCCAATACTGCAATAGTAAAGTGTACTGAAAAGGACTGTCCTTATGTGCAAAATGAGGAATATAAATTCAGCATCAGTGTTGAGGATAAAGAATGCGACGGATCTCCGGTAGGACCCTATCTGCACAGGTATCCGGGATTTCCAAAAGAGATTTACATGAGCAAGGTGCGTTACACTGGACGTAATGCTACAGTGTATAACAGTAGTACGGCACCCTCTGATGAAGGTGAATATACTGTTTCCATCTACCTGTCGTCAGATGAAGGGATTCCCGAAGATAACAGGATCACATTGTCGGATGACTTTAAGATCGGAAAAGAGAGTGTAGGTTCCACTTCCGTGAAGGCGCTTACCGATAAAGAAAAAGCCATAAAGGTTAAAGTAAAGGCCGGATCGCATATATATAACGGAGAGGAACAGATACTTGACAAAACAGAACTTATCGTTACTGCAGGTTCCTCAAAAGAGCCCCTGTCTGAGAGCGATTATGAAGTATACTATACAGATAACATAAATGCCGGAAAAGCAAAGGTTGTGGTTACAGGAAAAGGAAACTATGCAGGAACAGTATCCAAAACCTTTAAGATCAAGCCTGACAAGACTGCAGACATCCGGGTGGAGGCGTCTGAAAAAATGAGCTTTTCTCCGGAAGGAGTAATTCCGGAGATAAAAGCAACGGCTTCCATGTCGGATAATAAGGAGACAGAGCTTAAGGAAGGGGTTGATTATAAGGTCACCGCATCTAAAAACAAGGCTGTGGGAACGGCAGGATATACCCTTAAATTCTTAGGTAATTACAAGGGTCATACTCTGGTGAAGGGAAGTTATGAGATAAAGGCACTGGAGCTCTCCTCTGAAAACACAAGGGTATTTGCAGGTGATATGATCTATAAGAATCCCGGAAAATACTATTCAAAGGTATATGTGGATGTGGGAAGCGACATAGAGAATAAGGGCGGCGTGCTCGCAAATGCAAAAGACTATACGGTTGAGTACTATCTGGGAGAGGCCTCCGGCAGTTCACTGGAAGGGCTTACAAAGCTTGATCCAAAGAAAAAGCTTACCCTGAATGGAGACTCAGAGACCATAACCGTGGCGGTTACCGGAAAGGGCAATCTCTCCGGAGGCCCTGTCCTTGGCAGTTACAGGGTGGTAAAACCTTCAGATTCATCCCTGGTCCTCACTAAGGCAAAAGTCTGTGCAGAAGAAAAGGACAGCAAGGGGAAAAATATGAAGGTTCCCAAACAGTCTTATTCCGGAGCAGCGGTCGAGCCCTCTGTACGCATTCTTGTCAAACAGGGAAAGCAATGGGTCACGGTACCGGAGGATGCATACATGGTTTCATATATCAACAATAAGGTAACCGGCAAGGCATATATTTTAGTCACAGGAACAGGATACTCCGTGGACGATCTTACTGCGGTTGGAAGCGTATTGTCATCCTTTACAATAACCCGCCAGTAGTCAACGGGTTGTCAACGGGGACGGTTCTTATTGACAACCTAAAGTCCCGTCATTTTATACCAAGGATTATGTCGGGACAGGTACTTCCATAAGCTCATAGAGCTTACGTTGTTTATT
>JAILIO010000200.1 GCA_024695225.1 Lachnospiraceae bacterium | reverse complement strand
TAGGGATATTTTGGACGGTCTGGACAGGGAACTGGCAGGACCCACTCTTCCCGCCTGCGGGCTCACACTCACCGGGTACAGATTTGTGGATTTCCCTGCATTATAGATCCGGCGCTGCATTATGTATCCGGTACGCGCCGCGGATCATGCACCGTCTCACGGATCCGGTACGCATTGCAGATCAAGGGCCGTCTCACGGATCCGGCAGGCATTGCAGATCCTTCGCCGTCTCATGAATCTGGAAGGTATTGCAGATCCTTCGCCGTCTCACGGATCCGGGTCTGTATTTCAGATCCGGCAGCATCACGGGTTCAGACAGCATTGCATATCCGGTCAGCATCATGGATCCGGGGGCTCGATCCCTTCCGCTTCCACTGAACTTTCTCTCATCTTTTCCGCGTGTTCGCTCAATGTCTCCCCGCCGCCGAAAAGCCTGGCAGCCAGAGCTGACAGCAGGATGACCACCGCAATGGCTGTGGCGGACTGTATCAAAAGTTGTTTTTTTCCGGGGGAAATGACAGTCTCGGAATTCGGGTTATCTTCTCTGTGTTTTTCCTGATCATCCATACCGGCACCTGTTAAAGAAAATGACCATTTGTTTTGTGCGCCCGGTTTCGATCCTTTCGACTGTGATCACGCATTTGAGTATTCTGAGTCAAAGGGCTACGGGCTATGTAAGGTTGGTCTTTGCAGCTCTCTTTCTGAAGAAATCATCCACGGCTTCTATGATCTCATCCGGGGACATGGATTTCAGCAGATATCCCGCAGGTTTCAGAGCCACCAGCTGTTTCACGATCGTAGAGTCGCTGTGGGCCGTCAGGAAAATGACCGGGATATTCGCAACCTCAGGATCGGACCTGATCATTTCCAAAACCTGCTTTCCGCTTATTATGGGCATTTCGTAATCCAAAAGTATCAGATCCGGTTTGTTTTTGGCCAGATATTTGAGACCCATCATGCCGGAGTTTGCCATTACTATCTGGTATCTGGTGTCAAGCCATTCCTTTATCCTTCTCAGCATATCTCCTGAATCATCGATGACCAGGATCTTTTTCTGGATGGTGCCGTCATTATTCTTAAGGTATGTTGCGATCACGTCCGTGACATGGGGCATGTTAAGGGGGCGCTTAAACTCGCCTCTGACTAGTCCGTCCGGGAGAGCATCCCTGATCTTCATGATGGCATCTTCCTCTCCAAAGAGGAAGGTAGGGAGTCCCGCGTCATTTATTGTGTCGTTCAGATACACAAGGCTCTTTTTGTCGTATGTGATATCGTCGTCACAGTATATGATGATGGCCGCCACCTCCCGCTCAGCTATGGTGCGGGAGATCTGGGACACCTGTGAGGTTGACATCATCACATCGTACTTGTCCAGTTTTGCAGCCAGAAGATCCCGGAGGGATGACAACAGGTAGCCGCCTCTGTGTGAAATTAATAGAATGATCTTATGCATATATTCCTCCGAACCGAAAACCGGTTATTTTTGTTTTTGTGGTCGATATTCTTATATGTCGGACTTTATTCTGAAAAGAATATCTTCTGCAAGAGTCAGGGCGCTGTCCATATCCACATCCGCCACCAGAGTGGTCAGCCTTTTCACATCCTCCTCGTAATCCTTTGGGAGATTTGAGGAGGACAGCTTATTACAGGCGGTGTCTGCGGAATCCATGTCAAAGGAATCCACGCCATCCCGTATCTCTTCTATCAGATGGATGAATTCATCCATTTCCATAGGCGGAAGAGCCTCTTTGTCAGTGCCCGGATTCTCATAAAAAGCGCTGTCGACCAAAATGCGCACCCTTGTGTACTCGTTTATCATATCAGGGTGGTTTCTGATGATGAAATCGGTATTATTATCTGCGGCCGCTTCTTCAAGGGCAGCTGCCATATCTGAAAGGTGCTGGGCTCCCAGCATTTTTGCAGTGCTTTTCAACGAATGCACATGTACCCGGTAATTGTCCGTGTCCTTATTTTCATAATCCTGTACCAGGACATTCTGTTTTTCGGGATCGATGAAGCGCTCCAGCGACTGTACATAGAAGTCGGGATCTCCCATGCAGTACTCAAGTCCTGTCTCCGTGTCCACAACCCCTTCGAGACTCGCTATTATCCGGTTTGGTCTGGAGTCGTCTCTGTTGCTGTCAGGAGAGTTTTGTTTATCTGCCCCGGAAACCTCATCGTTCATTATTATATATCTATCCGGGATATATTTCCACAGCATCTGCTCCAAAGCGGGTCCGTCCACGGGTTTTGAGAGATAGTCGTCAAAGCCCTGGCTTATGTAAAAATCCTTTGTGCCTTCTATGGCGTTTGCTGTCAGGGCGATGACCACAGCAGAGCGGCTCATGTTTTCATCACCCATCTTCTTGAGCTCCTTGAGGGTCTGTATCCCGTCCATATCGGGCATCATATGGTCCATCAGTATCACATCGAATATGTCGGAGCGCACGATGTCCAGACACTCTGCCCCGCTTTCTGCGCAGGCGACGCGGATCTTTGTCCTCTTGAGCATATGGTCCACCAGCCGCAGATTCACATCTGTGTCATCCACCACGAGAACACTGGCTTTTGGCGCAGTGAATTTTCCAAACACATCGGGAGTGGTTTCCTCTCCTGAAGGATCCACGGAACCCTCTGACTCTGATCTGTTGTGGGGGGTGTTTTCCCTTATGTTTTCCACCCCGGGCAGTATTTCCGTCACATCTCCCAGTGTACCTTCTGAGAACATGAGCATCTCATCCACCATTGCCATCAGGGTATCGCCGGATTCCTTGACATCCTTTGCGTAGTTTCGTATCTGTTCCTCCCCGGACTCCCGGAGGATCATTTCGTTCATGCCCAGCATGGCGTTTATGGGAGTGCGTATCTTGTGGGAGATACCGGAGTAGAATTCGGTCTTGGCTTTATTTTCCGCCTCCACCGCAGTGATCCTCTCCAGCATGGCGCGGTACCTCATGGCGGCCCATATGAGCACGC
The DNA here is from genome assembly GCA_024695225.1 of Lachnospiraceae bacterium. GTDB lineage: Bacteria > Bacillota > Clostridia > Lachnospirales > Lachnospiraceae > JAEELB01. The sequence goes on along the minus strand of JAILIO010000200.1, from coordinate 8,383 downwards.
CGAAGGACATTATCATTGTGCCGCCTGTGGCAAATATCCCCGCCCGGTTGTGGTGCATTGAGACCCTGGACATGCGGAAGGAAAATTCCAGTATGGCGGATATGAACATGATAAACATGAGGTACATATACCACCGCATCCTGTTGTGCAGGGGCTTGTCAGTGAACATGGAGTGTATGCCCGCGTAAGCCGTGAAGGACAGCGGCAGCAGATACAGGGCGTTTGCCAGAGGGACCATCTGGATCAGCTGTCTGCCTCCCCGGGTCAGGAAAATAATAACGACTGCTATTATAACAGCCATGGATAAGGCAAAGAATGCATACGCCAGTTTGTAATAATGGTACTCGGTTATGTGGTTTGAATACAAAAGCATTGAGGGGGGCACCATGAAGAGACACAGCACACCCAGATTCTCCATAAGGATCAGATTTGATGAGAATACCTGGACACAGCAAAGGCTGCTGAAAAACCAGAGACCGAAGAGTATCATATTGATGGAGATATAGGTGAATCCTGTTCTGGTCATGCCGTTTCTGTGGAGCACATAGTTGAAGAACAGGAGCAATATGCCGAAGAGCAAAAGGGTCAGCACAGTCATCAGGAATACAAAATCATCCTTCAAAAGCTGGAATATGACTGAGAGTTTGTCGCCCAGAAACACTTCGCCTACGGGATCTGTTCCCGGTTCACCGTCCGGGGTGTAGGTGATGGACAGAATGCCCCCATACCAGTCAGGATTCATGGCCACTTCAAACCACTGGGCCGGGAGATAGCCTCCGAATCTGCTACGGGCAGAACTGGAACCCAGTGAGTGGAATGAATATACCAGCTTGTCGTCCACATTTACATCGATGAACTGGTGGTTGGAGCGTATCAGCAATACCCAGTTGGCTTTACCGTGGGGGGGAAGCTTTCTGGAAATGGTGACAGGGGTGCTGGAGGAAGGGATGAGGGCGTTCGGCAGGGTCACATGTTCCCCGGTCTCAGGGATGACCCAACCCGACTCAAGCTTTGTCACCTCCGGCTTTATAAGGTTTCTGCCGGAACCTGTGTTCAGAGAAGCATAGATCATATAAATGATCAGAAGCCAGAAGAGAGCTATATATGTGCCTATGACAAAAGGCCGGATCTTGTTTTTCAATTCAGGACGCATTTGAAACTTATAACTCCCTCATTCCATGAAACATCGATAGTGCCGTTGTAACTGTTCACAAGGTTCTCCACTATCGAAAGACCTATACCGAATCCCGTCTTTTCGCTGTCAGCGCTGTGTGATGAATCAGCTCTCCAGAATCTGTCAAAGAATTTTGAATAGTCCACATTCTCTCCGTCTTTGTATGAGTTTGAGACTGTGAGTATCACTGATTTTTTGGATGTTTCCAGGGACAATGTGACGGTGCCATCCTTGTCGCAGTATTTCATCGCGTTGTCCAGAAGCAGCGAGCACAACTGGACTATGTTTTCAGGGTCGGCCACCATGTGGACACCCTCCTCAAAATGACTTGTGTGATCGTAGGTGATGCCTGAGGAGGAGGCGATGGACTCGAAACCTATTGCGGTATCCTCGATGGTTTCGGAGACATTGATAAGGCTCATCTGCCCTCTGTCAGCGGTTTCCTCGGCTCTGGCCACCGCCACCAGGGAATTGATCAGATTGCTCATCCTGTCCACCTGGCGCATGGTGGATTCGGTCCATTCGTCCTTCCCGTTCATCATCTCCTGCACCTCTGTGTTGGCCCGGATCACGGCGATGGGCGTCTTTAGCTCGTGGCTGGCGTTGGTTATGAATTTCTTCTGTCTCTCCGCATTTCTGATCTCGGGCTTCACCGCCTTCTCCGACAGCACTGTGACCAGGATGAATATGATGAACAGGCCTCCGAAACAGATTATCAGAGAATTGTAGAATATCCTGGCGTTTATTGATATCTGGGTGCGGCAGTCCAGGAAGACCGCCAGATCCCGGCCGTCTTCGAGAGAGGCATAGCGGTAATAATAACTTGCGTCCTTGGTATTGTACTTGTACAGATATTTTCCCATCCCGTTGAAGCCATAGTACTTCTTTCTGGCTTCCATGGCATATTCCACGGCTTCCTTCTTGTTGATGGCAGAAATAAACGTGATGTTCACGTCATCGACCTGTCCCTCCTCGTCGAAGAAAACCACAAAAAACCTGGTGGAATAGCGGAATTCCGGAGAGAAATCATGCTTTTCTCCGTTGGCATTTCCGTAAAGCCTGCCCTCGTTGTCCACGAGGAAATCCAGCACGTTATATATGTCTTTCTGGGTGGAGATTATATTTGCAACATTGATGAACCCTGCAAGGATGATCATAGTCCCTGCAAAGGATGCCATGGAAAGCAGTATGAACTTGAGCCTGAGCCTCTGTATGGAGTTCTCGTTCATCTGAAGGTGTAAACCCCGTCCTTTTCTGAAATGAGCGTTTCCGAGCCCACGGAGGAAAGCTTTCCTCTGAGGTATGACACATACAGGAATACCGTGTCTTTGTCTGCGTCCGGATCCCCTTCCCAAACATGTTCGGTGAGGAAACTGCAGTCCAGCTCCTTGCCGCTGTGGAGTATGAAGGTCCTCATGAGTTCGTACTCCTTTATGGAGAGTCTCACCGAATTCATGCATGAGATGGAAAAATCAGAGGGGGAGAGCACGATGTCTCCGTATTTAAGATCCTCACCCTCGTAGGATTTCTGTCTTCTGGTCAGGGAGCGGATCCTGGCCAGCAGTTCCTTCATGGCGAAGGGCTTTGTAAGGTAATCATCCGCGCCGCCGTCAAGCCCTGCCACCCGGTCATCAATCTCCGCCTTTGCCGTGAGCATCAGCACCGGCGTGAGATCTCCTGCGTCCCTCATCTCCGAGAGTACTGTGAGACCGTCTTTTTCGGGCATCATAACATCCAACAGCACAATGTCGTAGCCGTTCCTGTTTAACAGACCTGAAGCCTCAGCGCCGTCAAATGCCTGGTCCACATCGTAGCCTTCGTGTTTCAGCACAGCGGTGACGGCTCTTGAAAGGTCTTTTGTATCTTCTGCCAAAAGTATTTTCATTAAAATCAGTCCCTTTTATTTTGCCTGCCGTATCATGTCTCTTATGGTCTGGAGAGACAGATCCGTGGATGCCAGTTCATCCGCGCAGCGTTTCAGTTCCCTGGCGATCAGTTCAGTGTTTCCTCCTATGTCGTGCTTGTAGCGCATGGCGTGCTCCAGGGCAGCCCAGGTGTCCATGGATATGGTGCGTATCTGCACCTCCGCAAAAAAACCGTGCTTTTCCCGGATGATCATATGCAAACTCCTGTAGCCGTTTTCTTTCGCCTGTTTTATGTAATCTTTCTCCAGGACGATCTCCAGATCTCTCCTGGATCTGAGGTATTCGCTGACGGCGTAGACGTCGTTTATGAAAGGGCAGACGATCCTGATCCCTATGGCGTCGTGTACTTCACAGAGGGCGGATCTCGCGTTTATGGGAAGCTTCTTCCTGGACAGCTTGTCGATCATGCTGTCCTCGTCCTTTATCCTTGCCAGCACGTGATCCACAGGGTCGTCCAGGTCTCTTTCCATGGTCTCTTTCCTGAACCTGTCGATCTCGTCTTTGAGTGAGTTCATGGCCTTTGCCATCTCCGGCCGGAGACCGCCGTAAATGTCCTCCGGATCCTCCTCTGCAGGGAGACTGTTATAAAAATCATCCATAATTTATCCTCATATTCCGACGGCAGCAGGAAATCATGCCTGTTTGCGGATCGCAACTGCTTCTATCTCACAGAGGGCGCCCTTGGGGAGTTTCGCTTCCACACAGCTTCTGGCGGGCTTTCCGGTGAAATAGCCGGCGTATACTTCATTAAACGCGGCGAAATCTTTCATATCGGAGAGAAAGCAGGTGGTCTTTACCACATCTTCAAATCCAAGACCTGCGGCTTTCAGGATCTCTCCCACATTTTTGCAGGATTGTTCTGCCTGTTCGGCGATGTTTTCTCCTTTCAGGGAACCGGTCCCGGGATCGATGGGGATCTGTCCCGAGAGAAATACGATCGAGCCCGTGTCTATGGCCTGTGAATAAGGACCGATGGCAGCAGGCGCTGTATCTGTGGATATTTTCTTCATATTTGTGTCCTCCTTGCAGGATGTTGTTTAAATCATTAATGAAAAATGATACAATAATGCCAAATTATACCACCTCTCCCGATATGTAGTAAAGCGATGGATCATAAGGCTTCCTGCAGAACTTCTGATAAATAAGGACAGACAGAACTGCGGATACAGCTGTGCCGGCAGTGGCACGGGAGGTTAAGGCAGGGCCCCGGATCTGCCCCGGTCATTTCAAAAATAATCCTTGACAGTGTTCATTATAAGTGGTAAATTCTCATTGTTGTTGGGCGGATAGCCTATTTTTTTTGCTGAAGAAAAGCTGGCACCGGGCTTTGCGGCGCATAGCCTGAAGGTTAGGCTTTCACAGCTATTTTGGAGGAAACGATGCGTACTAAGATCACACTTGAGTGCACGGAGTGCAAGAACCGCAATTACAATACCACAAAGGACAAGAAGACCCATCCCGACAGGATGGAGATAAAGAAGTACTGCCCTTTCTGCCGCAGGCACACGATGCATAAGGAGACCAAGTGATATGGCCGATAAAAATGTGAAGAAGACCGGCTTTTTCGAAGGCGTAAAGGCTGAGTTTGCAAAGATCACATGGCCGACTCCCAGGGAAGTTGGGAAACAGACATTTGCAGTGACTGTCATATCCGTGATAGTGGGAGCTCTTATCGCTCTTTTGGATATGGCTTTCCAGTATGGTGTCGATTTTCTTATCAAACTGTAACCTGCGGGAACGGCTTAAGGGTACTGTACATCTTTTTTGACGATGAAGTCTCTTTGGAGGACATGTCTGGATGCGTTCAGACATAAGTTTTATGTGCTTTGTGAAGGGATGAGTCGAACCTTAATGGAGAATGCAAGATGGCTGAAGAAACTTCTGATATGAAGGAAACTATGACAGAAGCTGCTGATAATACGGCGCCTGCAGCGGAAACAGCATCCACTGATGAGGTGGAGACCGCATCTTCTGCAGAGTCTGCGGATGGCGTGTCCGAAGAGATGACCACAGATACTGCAGATCAGGAGAGCGAAGAGCCTGAGTCAAAGGGCAAGTGGTATGTGGTGCACACCTATTCAGGCTATGAGAACAAGGTCAAGACCAATCTGGAGAAGGCTATAGAGAACAGCCATCTGGAGGATCAGATCTTCAAGGTCAGGGTTCCCATGCGGGACGTGGTGGAGCAGAAGGACGGAGTGAGAAAGACCGTCAGCAAGAAGATGTTCCCCGGTTATGTCCTGATCAATATGATAATGAACGAGGATACATGGTATGTCGCCCGCAACACCCGGGGAGTCACCGGATTTGTGGGACCGGGGAGCAAGCCTGTTCCCCTTTCGGACGCTGAGATGAAGGCTCTGGGATTCCAGACCAGCGGCACCATCTCGGTGGATTTCAGCGAAGGAGATACCATTTCAGTGGTGGCAGGTGTCTGGAAGGATACCATCGGCGTGGTACAGCGCATGGATTACAGCAAGCAGACGGCCACCATAAATGTGGAGATATTCGGTCGAGATACACCGGTAGAGATCAGTTTTGCGGAAGTAAAGAGCATGAAATGATCTTTCATTGATCGGACAGTTAGGTATGGTTCCAGGGTGGGAGCCGTCTTCAATCGGGAAGCGGCGATACTACCACGAAGAATACAGGAGGTGCCATAATGGCGAAAAAAGTAACAGGTTTTATCAAGCTGCAGATCCCGGCAGGCAAGGCAACACCCGCGCCCCCGGTAGGTCCTGCACTTGGACAGCACGGTGTGAATATCGTGCAGTTCACAAAGGCGTTTAACGCACAGACGGCCAGCATGGGCGATATGCTGATCCCCGTGATCATCACGGTCTATGCCGACAGGAGCTTCACATTTATCACGAAGCAGCCCCCTGCGGCAGAGCTCATCAAAAAGGCCTGCGGTATCCAGTCCGGTTCGGGAGAACCCAACAAGACAAAGGTGGCTTCCATAAAGAAGGACAAGCTGAGAGAACTGGCTGAGACAAAGATGCCCGATCTCAACGCGGCAAGTGTGGAAGCAGCCATGAGCATGCTTGCTGGAACAGCCCGCAGTATGGGAGTAACAGTCGAAGACTGAGGGGCTTGAGCCTTTTATTTGCAGTCACGGACTGAAAGTAACCAGACGGATATCAGAGTGGGAGGCCTGTAGAAGGCTGTGTGACCACACGGAGGTAAATATATGAAACGCGGAAAGAAATATCAGGACGCAGCAAAACTTGTAGAAAGAGGAAAGCTCTACGATCCTGCAGAGGCTCTTGCACTTGTGAAGAAGACCTCTACTTCAAAATTCGATGAAACGGTTGAACTTCACCTGAGGACGGGATGTGACGGACGTCACGCCGATCAGCAGGTCAGAGGAGCTGTTGTCCTTCCCAACGGAACAGGAAAGAGCGTACGCGTTCTGGTGTTCGCAAAGGGAGACAAGATCGATGAGGCAACAGCGGCAGGCGCTGATCACGTGGGCGGAGAGGAACTGATCCCCAAGATCCAGAACGAAGGATGGCTTGATTTCGACGTGGTCGTTGCAACCCCTGACATGATGGGTGTTGTGGGACGTCTCGGTAAGGTCCTCGGTCCTAAAGGACTTATGCCTAACCCCAAGGCAGGAACAGTTACACCTGATGTCACCAAGGCTATCAACGAGATCAAAGCCGGTAAGATCGAGTACAGACTGGATAAGGCAAACATCATCCATGTGCCGATCGGAAAGGCATCCTTCTCAGAGGAAAAGCTTCTTGAGAACTTCAACGCTCTTATGGAAGCAGTGCTGAAGGCTCGTCCTTCAACCCTTAAGGGACAGTATCTGAAGAGCGTGACCGTGGCTTCTACCATGGGCCCCGGCGTAAGGATCAACAACTCAAAATATTGATCCCAAACGGACAGTGATCATTTAAATCATCAAAGATCGGGCAGGGGGTAACCTCTGCCCGTTTTGCTTTGTGACAGCAACGGACCGTTATGACACAGACGGACCATTGTGACAGCAACGGACCGTTGTGACATAGACGGACCATTGTGACAGTAACAGACCATTGTGACAGCAACGGACCATTGTGACAGCAACGGACTGTTATGACATAAACGGACCGTTATGACAGCAAAGGATCGGGAGATGCAGAAGAAACACGTGTTATTATTTGTGATCTCGTTCTCGGCGGTTGTTCTCGCCGGGCTTATCTGCATGTCCGCGGTTCTTATGGGATCCCCGGGAAGAGAGGGGAAGGGAGCCCTGTTTGAAGAGATCCCTGACGGAGGTAGCGGACTTCCGTCTGTGGAAGATATCGCCCCCCGGCCTTCATCTGATGAGGGAGACAGGGCAGAGGACGCAGGTGCTTCCGAAGGATCCGCCGTGACGGATACTGTAGAGACGGAGACTACAGAGCCGGAGGAGGATTTCGTGACCTTTTCCTTTGGAGGTGATATCCTCTTCGATCCCCATTACGCAGTCATGAGCACCCTCAGGTCCTCCGGGGGCAATGTGGAGAATGTCATTTCTCACGATCTTTTGGAAATGATGCGGCAGTCAGATGTGACAGTCCTAAACAACGAGTTTCCCTATTCAAATCGCGGTTTTCCCACTGAGGGAAAGACCTACACCTTCCGGGCAGAGCCCTCCAGCGCCCGGTACCTCCTGGACATGGGAGTGGATCTGGTGACCCTTGCAAATAACCACGCCTACGATCACGGGGAGGAAGCCCTTATTGACACTTTCTCGGCTCTGAATGATGTGGGGGTCACATATATCGGGGCGGGAATGAATCTGGAAGAGGCTGTGGCCGCCGCCAGATACGATATCCGCGGCACGAAGGTGTCTGTGCTTTCCGCAACCCAGATAGAGAGGCTTCCAAACCCGGATACCAGGGAAGCCACTCCGACTTCCCCGGGGGTCTTCAGGTGCATGGACAATACAAAGCTTCTTGCGAGGATAAGCGAGGAGAAGGCTCTGGGCTATTTTGTCATCGTGTGCATCCACTGGGGTACTGAAAATGAAGAGGAGGTGGACTGGCTGCAGCAGAAGCAGGGACCGGAGATGGCAGAAGCCGGTGCAGATCTGATAATAGGCTGTCATCCCCACATCCTCCAGCCCGTCGCCCGGATAGGGGACACTCCGGTGATATACAGCCTGGGGAATTTCTGGTTTAATTCAAAAACCCTGGACACCTGCCTGGTACAGGCAAAGATCCGGGAGGGAGAACTTTTGGAAGTGCGAATGATCCCGTGCATACAGTCCGGATGCACCACGTCTGTTGCAGCGGGAGCAGACAAGGCCCGG
>JAILIO010000189.1 GCA_024695225.1 Lachnospiraceae bacterium | reverse complement strand
GTCTATGTGATCCCCGTCTGTATCTTTATTTTCTCGATGCTCAAACATTGACAGGGACCGCTACTCACCGCAGGTTTAATTTGGAGAGGACATGGGGAGAAGCCTCTGACCCCGAGGGTAAGGTCCGGAGCCACAGGGTCCCGTCCTCTCAGTCCCGTTTACGCTTCATCAGGCAGAAGATCACTGCGTATAACAGCACTGCCCCTGAGAGCATAAGTATCATCCCCGTTTCCAGGCCGGGCACGTGATAGGACAGCTCCACATCCCCGCTCTCCGGGACTTCTATCTGCATAAGACCTCCGAAAGCAGGTCTGACTTTGTATTTTTCACCGGTAAGGGCATTTTTTGCGGTAAAGCCCTCTTCGAAGGGCAGGGATATGAGGATCCTGCCGGCAGAGGCTTTCTCGATCAGAAAACCGGAGTAAGAGAGTTGCCTCGCCGAAAGGCCGCGGGACATAGCCGCCGAGGCCAGCTTCCCCAGAAGCCCCGTATCCTCCGTCACCATCACGGGTTCCCCGAAGTCCGCTTTATCCGGATCCCCGCGGACCGTGAGTCTCAATGCGCACTCCGCGCCCTCCTCATGCCGTCCCAGATCAAGGACCTTGATCGCGGAAGCGTTTGCATAGCCGGAGATGTCCTGTCCGTCCAGGGATACGGTCATGTCCTGGGCGGTATTCCTAAGCTTCCTTATATAGAAATAAAGGTTTCCCTCCCCCTCTGTCCTGATCCTGAGCTCCCTGATCCGGATCAGGGGATCTCCCGAAGGAAGCTCGGCGTCAGATATTATGTAAACCGGTTTGAACAGCCCTCCCTCCGTCTTATCCCGGCTTCCGGGATCTTTGCCGGAAAACGCCGCTGCCATTTCCTCCTGAAATTCAAAGGGCGAGTCCTCCGTCGTCTCCTCCGGCATCTCGCACCCGGCTTCAACAAACGTGGGAAATACGGTTTTATTTTCATGGATGCCCTGCGGCGTCAGAAGATATTTTATGTTCAGGATGGAATCGCAGGTTTCGGTGTTTTCATTTGTATACATATCGCTCAGGCCGTTGTAATTGAACCCTATCGCCTTGAGAAATTGCCTGACCGACCTCTGATCGCCGGTGCTGTAGTGGGAAACCCCCATGTAACCGTATTCCAGACTGTCGTTCAGGCTGTCGTAGGGATCGGAATATATATCCTCTATGCGGTATATCCCCTTATCCTTACTCTGGATCTCATCCACAAGCATCTTTTTTTCGCGGTATCTCTCCCTGTATACAGAGGCTTTTTCGGAAGGCCGGTGGGCGTATCTCACCATATCGTACTGGTTGGATGTGAGATCCCCGATGCACAGGAGAAACAGAAGCCCCGAGGCAACGCAGGTCAAGACCTGCCTGCCTTCGCCGCAGAGGATCCTGATTAGGACATATTCCAGAAACAGTATCGCAAGATCCGTAAAAGCCTTTTTGGGGGAGTACCACGGGAGGCCCGGAGACAGGAAGCACCTGGCCGTTATCAGGAGATTGAGGACTGCTGCCGAGATAAAGGCTTTATTTATATCACTTTTGGTAAGCGGCCGGCTGTTCCAGGCCCGGGCTGCGCTCACGACCATGAGAGCCGCAAATAAAAACGCGTACCTGAAGGGATAGCCGTTGGGAGCCTTCCCCATATGCCAGATAAGGTTAAGGGGCGACAGACAGAAACTCATCAGGAGTATGATCATAAGGATCAGCGTTTCCAGCCGCTCCTTCACGGGTATGTCCTTCTTCAGAAAGAACATAATGGCCAGAGGTATCATGACTGTTCCGCAGAACAGGTGGGGCATGCCGAACATTATCTGTTCCCCGTCCACCGCAAATGAGAACAGCTTTGAGAGGACGATGAGAGGATCCGTCACGGAAAGATCCGTAAAGAGTCCCGCAATAAAGGAGCCGCTCCCGGCTGTTTTTTCGCTGGCAAGAAGTTCCTTTAACAGCGGCACCAGAAGCGGTGACAAAAGGAGCAGGGCGTTGTTCATTCCCAGAAAGACCTCTGCGGCCCCCCTGAATGAAACCCTTTTAAGCGCCAGTCTTACTATCATGAAGAGAGTCAGGAACAGGAAAATCATATACGCAAGGTAATAATTTACGAAGATCTGGCACAGGGCGGCCAGAACGAAGATGAGATAGGACTTCACGGTGCGGGGATCCTCCGAAAGCTTCAGGGCCGCCGCCATGAAAAGCGGAAACACAATGACATCGTCCACCCAGAGGGGGTTGATGATCCCCGCAAAGGACCACAGGCATAATCCGAAGGAAATGGCAAAGGGCACGGTATTTGTGAGGCCGATCTTCCTCAGGAAGATGTTTGCGGAGAGAGACAGAAGCCCAAGTCTCAAAATACTGATAAATGTCAGGGCTTCGGGATAGTATTCCACCGGGACCAGAGCGTACAGAAGATCCAGCGGGGACGTGAGGTAATAAGCGAAGAAGCCCAGCATGGATCCGCCCAGACTCTTGCCCGAGGAATAAAGAATAGTTCCCCTGCCGTGGAGCACCGAAGACAGGTAGGCATAATACCTTATGTACTGCCGCTCCATGTCGTCGTAAAGGAGGGTATTGTCGCCGAAAGGCGTCACCCGGATGATCAGACTGAACAACAGCATCGTCACGACGGTAAATATAAATACCACTGCGTTCGGATGGCGGAAAAAAGCGCGTTCTGTTTTCGGTTCTTCCTGAGTTTCCATGAATCCAATACTATACCTTTGCCTGTCGGTTGTCGATACGGGAGCCCTGTTTTCTTGACAGTCTTCGGACTCTCCCCGTATAATACCACATGATGAGCCCTCTCCCGATTGTGGGAATGGGGCTGTTCATGGACATGGACGGAATACCAATCTCCTTCTCAATCTATCCCCGCAACAGAAACGAGCAGATAACGATGATCCCATTGGAAGAAAAGATGCTAGGAAAAATTTGATATGTCAAAGTTTGTTGTCTGTACCGATGCAGGACTCTCTTCTGCGACTAACAGAGTGTTTAACTCCTATGATGGTGAAGATGGTATGCGTGCATATATCACAACGCAGCCCATCAAGACACTTAAAGGATTCCTGCAGGAATGGTGCATGGCTGATGATGGATGGACGCTCGACGAAGATGACTCGGGCAAGAAATATAAAATATCAGAACTGGATGACGAGCAGGATAAAGATAAGATCTTCTATAAGACCAGATGGATCAAGGAAGAGGGGATCGTCCATACGGACGGAGGCGATAAAAAACAGATTATTGAGCAGAAACTTATTGTTTCATACTCTATCAAATATCGTGACTTTATGCGTCACGTAAGAGAAGGACAGATCGAACGCGCAATGAGAATGGTGGAATCCGGCGAGAGGACAATCAACAAGAAAAGGCAGAATGATCCAAAGCGGTTCATAAAGACGGATCATGCCACAAAGGAAGGTGAGGTCGCAGAGCTGTCTGTCAGCTACATAGATGAATCCGTAATCGCTGATGAAGAAAAATATGACGGATTCTATGCTGTCTGCACAAATCTTGATGATAGTGTAAGCAGTATCGTCAAGGCAAACAAACGCAGATGGGAAATCGAGGAATGCTTCCGGATCATGAAGACCGACTTTGAAGCCCGTCCCGTATATCTAAATCGTCAGGATCGGATACTCGCTCACTTCATTACTTGTTTTATCGCACTTATCGTA
>JAILIO010000169.1 GCA_024695225.1 Lachnospiraceae bacterium | reverse complement strand
GTATCAGTATATCACATTGAACTCACAGACGCACGAAGACCTCCGGCTTTTCAGCCGGAGGTCCCGTTGGAGAAATTGGAGAGGTTGGTGTTTATTCAAAACCCGAACTGTCTAAGCCATTCGTCCAGGTCTGAATTGCCTGTGCCGCCTTCGCCGAAGGGGTCATAATACCCGCCGTTGTTGCCGTTGTCACCGGGCTCTTCGTTTCTGCGGTTTCCGTTATCCTGAGGGTTTTCACCCCCGTTTCCCATATCAGGTCTGCCTTCATTGCCGTTTTCTTCTTTGGCTTCCCCTGTATCTTCCGGGGCTGTGGTGAGAGTCACTTCCACTTCTTCCGCATTCTGATATCCGTCAGCTTTATGCGCAACGGAGATCTTCACGGTATCTCCCGCCTTGTAATAGTCCAGATATCCCGTGAGCTGTGAAGCTTCAGTCACTGACTTTCCGTCTATGGAAGTTATAACGTCTCCCTCACTGATACCTGCGTTGTCTGCCGCATATCCGGAGACCACCGATCTCACATAGGCTCCCTGAGGTATGCCGTATGCTTCGCTGGTTGAGGAATCCACGGTTATAATGGTCACTCCCAGATAACCCCTGTCCTCTGCAGAACTCTTTTCCATGACCTTGCTGTTCATCATGGTCTTCACATCCTCAAGTATGTCGGAGATGGGGATCGCATATCCCATTCCTTCAACTGAGGCGCTGTAAGTCCCGGCGCTGGAGATCTTGGCGGAGTTGATTCCGATGAGTTCTCCCTTCATATTGAAGAGAGCTCCTCCGCTGTTTCCGGGATTTATGGCTGCATCAGTCTGGATATATTCATTTGAGATAACGCTTCCGTAGCCGTCATCTATCTCCACCTCACGGTCGAGAGCGCTGATGATGCCGGTGGTGACCGACTGTCCGTATCCCAAAGCATTTCCTATGGCCACGACCTGCTGCCCCAGTTCCAGGTTATCTGAATCTCCCACAGTTGCCACCGCCACCTTTTCAAGTGTTTCATCGGAAAGCTCAGAGAGAGGCACTGCTATGACTGCTATATCCCTGCTGGAATCGTAATCCTTGGCCTGGGCGTTTATGATGTCTGCTTCGTCTTTATTGTCCTGGCTCTCTTCCTCCCAGGAGAAGACCACTGAAAGCTGGTTTGCGTTTTCTATCACGTGATAGTTGGTGAGTATGAGAAGTTCTGAATCGGTTTCCCCTATGATCACCCCTGATCCGTTGCTCTCAGAATCCTGTGAGAATGTGCCCCACAGGGACTGTACCTCGGTGGTGCCTTTATTTGTGATGGCCACCACGCTGGAGAGACATTTTTCAGCGATCTGCGCCACTGTCATGTTCTCATCGGATCCCGTGGTCTGTGATGTCTGCACGGCCTGGGTGGATTCCTCAACCGTGGACTCTGCCACTGTCTCGGGAACGCTCTCCACCGGAGCTTCTGCCATATTGAGGGACGCCTCTTCCCTGGTCTCTTCGGTCTCGGGTTTGTTGTCCACCAGCACGTTCCTGGCAACCGTTGTCACCGCCGAACCTGCGACTATGCCTGCCATCACCAGTCCCACTATGGCAGCTGCCTTCTTGCCGTTTCCTTTTTTCTTAGGGGATCTGTTACCTCCTGCAGGCGTACCGTTTGAATTGTAATACTCGTAGCCCCCGCCGTTTCCGTACCCTCCGGTGCCGTAACCGCCGTTGTACTGTCCGTTATTCTGTCCGTCGCCATATGTATAATTCATATCTTTCCCCTTTCTGTCCCGTCGCCATGTCTGATGTAGTGTACAGCGCAGGACTTATGTATTTGATCTCTGTTATGCCGATGATGATAAAGACTCATTATGTTCAAATTTTGTAAAAGATGTGAAAAAAATGTGAACTGTATCTCACCCCTGATCCTTCGTGGGAAAAGGGGCTTATACAGATCAGCCTTTATGAATGAGGTCCCTGTATGGACCTGCCTTTACAGAAGATATTTTAGACAGATATCCATTACATCTTCGAGTCCGGAAAGAACGGTCCGGGCCTCCTTTTCGGGGTCCGATCCGGTTTCATAGGTGTAAATGAGAGCAGGAGTTCCCTTCATCCTGAGTGTCAGGTGCCCGTTGCCCTCTCTCAGCACTCTCGGAAGTTCATTCCCCTTAAGCTCCGCGTCAGACAGGAATTTCATGGTGATACTGCCGTCTCCGCCCCTGACTTCCGACATGTAAAGAGCATGGGCTTTTTCCCTTATGAGAGATATCCTGAGAAGGTTCATGACGCTCTCGGGAATGGTGCCAAACCTGTCCTCCAGTTCATCTTCCATATCCTTTTTCTGCTCTTCTGTGGAGGTGTCTGCGATCTCACGGTACACGGAGAGCTTCACAGACCGGGAAGATATGTACTCATCCGGGATAAATGCATCTATCTTGAGGTCTACCACCGTTTCAAAATCTTTTTCGGGCTTTTCCCCTTTGAGATCCTTTACCGCCCGGTTCAGCATCCTTATATAGAGATCGTAGCCCACAGCCTGCATATGTCCGGACTGACTGTGCCCCAGCACATTCCCGGCTCCCCTTATCTCCAGGTCTTTCATGGCTATCTTATAGCCGCTTCCAAGATCCGTGAATTCCTGTATGGCTTCCAGCCTCTTTTCTGCCGTCTCCTTGAGCATCCTGTCCTTGCGGTACATAAAAAACGCATAGGCAGTCCGGCTGCTCCTGCCGACCCGTCCCCTGAGCTGGTACAGCTGGGAAAGCCCCAGGCGCTCGGAGCAGTCCACGATTATAGTATTCACATTTGGTATGTCCAGCCCCGATTCCACGATGGTGGTGGACACCAGAACATCGATATTTGCGGAGACGAAATCGTACATTATCCTCTCCAGTTCCCGCTCATCCATGCGTCCATGGGCATATTCCACCACTGCGTCGGGGCAGGCGGCCCTGATCATTTCCGTGACCTCAGCTATATTATTTATGGAATTATGGACAAAATAAACCTGTCCTCTCCTCCTCAGTTCCCGTTGTACGGCCTCTCTCACTATCTCTTCGTCAAATTCAGTCACAAAGGTCTGTATGGAAGTCCTGTCCTCCGGTGGTTCCAGCAAAAGACTGATATCTCTGATCCCCGCCATGGACATGTGGAGGGTGCGGGGTATGGGGGTGGCTGAAAGGGTCAGCACATCCACATTCTTTTTGAGTTTCTTTATCTTCTCCTTGTGGGCCACGCCGAATCTCTGTTCCTCGTCTATTATCAGGAGTCCCAGATCCTTGAAGACCACATCTTTGGAAAGCAGGCGGTGGGTTCCCACAACTATATCAACCTCGCCCTCTTTAAGCTTCTTTACGGTTTTCTTTTGTTCCGTCACCGTCCGGAACCGGGATAACAGTCCTATATTCACGGGATAATTTTTAAACCTGTCCGCCAGGGTATTGTAATGCTGCTGGGCCAGGATCGTTGTGGGGACCAGGAACGCGACCTGCTTGTTGTCCTGAACAGCCTTAAATGCGGCTCTGATGGCCACCTCGGTCTTTCCAAAGCCCACATCCCCCAGGATCAGTCTGTCCATGATCCTTCCGGACTCCATATCCCGTTTGGTATCCTCGATGGCAGACGCCTGTCCCTCCGTGACTTCATAGGGGAACAATTCCTCAAATTCCTTCTGCCAGGGAGTGTCCTGACTGTACTCAAATCCTTTGGAATTGAGCCTGTCAGCATAGAGTTTCACAAGATCCCTGGCCACACTGTAAGCGGATTCCTTGGCTTTTGCTCTGGTCCTGGCCCACTCCTGTCCACCAAGCCTGGACAGTTTGGGATCGGCGCCGCTGTCCCCGGAAACATATTTCTGGATCAGGTCCAGGGAACTCACCGGCACATATAATATGCCGTTGTCCCTGTACTCCAGTTTCATGTAATCCCTGAGGCAGTTGTCTACGCTTATCCCTTCGATCCCTCTGTATATGCCCAGTCCGTGGCTTTCGTGCACCACGTAATCCCCTATCCGGAGATCCGAGACATCTCTTATCCTGGTCCCGCCGTCATACTTCTTTACCCTGCGCTTTATATGCCTGCCGAAGATATCATTTTCAGTGAGCACCGCATATTTCAAAAGAGGGAATTCAAATCCATAGGAAAGCTGTCCGGGGATGATCTCAACCTCGCCGGGAACCGGATTCCTGTCGGGATCCCTCGCCACCACAGCCCGTATCTCATGGTCCACAAGATCCTCCGCCAGCCTTTCTGCCCTGTATTTGGAGGATGTAAACAACATGACCGAATATTTTTCTTTGTTGTACTTTTTAAGTTCAGACACAAGGGTGTTGTAATCCTTGTTGAAGGACATGATACGTCTGGATGAAAGATCCGTCTTGATCTCAGGTGTTATCAGTTCGAGCTTCTGATCCAGCACCGAGAGGAAATATTTTCTTCTGCCATTCAGGGATTCCCTGGATTCCTCCTCAGTGAACAGCAGATCTCTCTGTCCCGGGAGACACGCCCCTCCCTCTATCCTTCGCTCCATGCTCCCGATGAATTCAGAATAGATGGTCCTGTTTTCCTCCAGGACCCTTCCGGGCTCATCAAAGAATATGGCTGTATCTTCAGGAAAGTAATCTATCAGATTTGACACATCGCTGTGGAAGTAACGGATAAGGCTTTCTATGGTCCCCCTTCCGGGTGAATTGCCCATATCCCTTATGCTTTCCGTGACCTCTTTCACATACTTTTTCAGCCTGTGGGCTTCTTTTGTCCTGAAGCTGCCCCTCAATTCGCCGATGGTTTTTTCTGCTTCATCGGATATTTTTTCCAGGCCTCTTGTGATGTCATCTTCTGTGAGCACAAGACTGGCCGCGGGGTAGATCAGAGTGCTCTCCAGATTTTCCAGGGATCTCTGGCTTTCCGGGTCAAAAACCGTGATCCGGTCCACATCATCTCCCCAGAATTCTATCCTCACAGGGTTTTCATCTGTCAGGCCAAAAATGTCAACAATACCGCCCCGCACAGCGAACTGCCCGGGTTCTTCAGCCATGGAACTTCTTATATAACCTATGGAGACCAGCTGCCTTACGATCTTATCGATGTCAGCTGTTTCACCGCGGCTCAGGGAAATACTTTGTGAAGCCCAGGCTTCCGGCTTCATCTGGGGGGTGAGAAGGCTTCCGGGACTTGTCACCACTGTCACCCGGTCCCCTCTGACCAGTCGTTTCAGACATGCTGTCCTCTGCGCATCCCCAAGGGACCCATGCACATCTGCCTCGTAAAAGATCATGTCTTTTGCGGGGTACACAAGCACATCGTCTTCGAAGTACGAGAGATCCATATAAAATTCGCGGATAGACACATCATCACTTGCGATGATGA
Organism: Lachnospiraceae bacterium; assembly: GCA_024695225.1. Classification (GTDB taxonomy): domain Bacteria; phylum Bacillota; class Clostridia; order Lachnospirales; family Lachnospiraceae; genus JAEELB01. Next base: position 3,065 of record JAILIO010000169.1, on the reverse strand, counting down.
GCCTGGCCTGTCTTTCAGAAGAAAGAGCATCTATGACACAGGCTTTAGAGGCATTTGTCACGCCGGTCAGTTGTATTAATTTTGCTTTGCCATCTTTTAATTTATCAAAATCCGGAATTTCGCTTATTGGGCGCGAAACCGCCTTCAATCAGCGCCCCCTTTCTTTTCAGGGGTGGGTTTCTCGTTAAACTGATTCATAGCCCGATCGATGCCATCCATTGCCATCACTTCTATAGCTTTTGCAGCCTTCACACACGCATCCTCCATTATGCCTGTCTCATCCTGCGTGAACCTTGATAAAACCCAGTCCACTTGAGAGAAGCGTTCCGGTACTTCCCCAACCCCCACCCGCACCCGCGGGAAGTTGTTGGTCCCCAGTTTACCCATTATATCCTTGAGACCGTTATGGCCTCCGTCGGAACCCTTCTTTCGGATCCTGATACGTCCCATATCCAGGTGTATATCGTCGCATACAACAACAAGCTCATCAAGCGGATCAACCTTGTAATAATTCACCGCCTGCAGAACCGCGTCACCGGACAGATTCATGAAAGTCACCGGTTTCATTATCAGCACCTTTTCACCGCCGATCCTGACCTCCGATATCTCTGCCCTCAGGTCTTTACTGGCACGAAAATTCGACGCCATTGTCGATCTGACAAAGTCGTCAACCACCATAAACCCTGTATTATGCCTTGTACCCGTATATTCGGTCCCGGGGTTTCCGAGACCGACTACTATCAGCATTCCGAGATGGTTCCCCTCTCAGAAAAAAGATATCAGTCCTGGGACTGGGTCTCCTCTTTCTGATACTCGTCCAGGATAAGCTTCTGCAGGGATGCGCGGGTATCGGAATCGATAGGGTGCGCGATATCCCTGTATTCACCATCCGTGGACTTCTTGCTCGGCATGGCGATGAAAAGGCCTTTATCCCCTTCGATCACCTTGATGTCATGGACCACGAAGACATTGTCTATCGTGATCGATGCCACTGCCTTGAGTTTTCCGCTGTCAATGATCTTCCTCAGCCGGACGTCAGTTACATTCATAATTCTACCTCCGGTAATCCTCAGGAAGTGATGACTGATCGGCGAGCACAACAACAGAGTCCGATACACTATGTACCGGATCTCTGACGTCCCTAGATTACATACCTTTCATTATGCTCAACCACAACCTGAACTCCATTCTCTCCCTTGTAGTAGGAGTTGGCACGGATAGTGCCGCGGCTCTCAACTATGCAGTTTTCAATATGAGTATTGTCTCCGATGTAAACATCGTTCAGGATGATCGAATTCTTTATGTAGCAGTTATTCCCTATGTAAGACTTTCTAAAAAGTATGGAATCCTCTACTGTTCCATTGACTATGCTGCCGCCTGCGATAAGGCTGTTGTGTACCTGTGAGCCCACGTTGAACTTAGCAGGGGGCAGATCATCGACTTTTGTCCTTATCTCCGGATACTGCTTGAAGAAGAACTGCCTGACCTCCGATTTCAGGAAGTCCATATTGGTCCGGAAATAGTCGTCCACCGATGAGATGTTGCTCCAATATTCATCCATCATATAGGCGCTGATCTGTTTCATATCCTTGTACCTGATAAGGATATCCCTGACGAAATCATAACGGTCCTCTTCCGTGCAGCGCTCTATCATCTCTATAAGCTGTCTTCTGCGGATAACATAAATACCGCAGGACACGATATTGGATCTGGCGACCACCGGTTTCTCTTCAAACTCCCTGATCCTCATGTCCGGGTCCACCTTCACTATACCGAACCTCTCCACGGGAGCTTCCGCCGGCATCTCCTTGCAGACCACGGTTATGTCCGCCTTTTTCTCTATGTGATATTCCAAAAGCTTGTTGAAATCGATCTTGTATACGCAGTCGCCTGAGGAAATGATCACATAGGGCTCATGGCTGTTCTTAAGGTAAGAGATATTCTGTGCCATGGCGTCTGCGGTTCCCCTGTACCACGCATTGCTTTCGGCCGTGACCGCCGGGGTGAAAATGAAAAGTCCGCCCTGCTTACGTCCGAAATCCCACCACTTTGAAGAACTCAGATGTTCATTCAGGCTGCCAGCATTGTACTGCGTGAATACAGCAACCTTGCTGATATGGGAATTGGACATACTGCTGAGTGCAAAATCTATACTTCTGTAACTGCCTGCTATCGGCATGGCGCATGCGGCGCGATCCTGGGTCAGCTGTCTGATCCTGTGGTTATTTCCGCCGGCAAGTATTATCCCAATCGCTCTCAATCTTCATCACCTGCCTTTATTATGGACCCTCCACTCTGGAGGCACATATCCTTGTAGTCTTTTTCATCAGTCACACCGTAAATAACGGTATTCTTACCAACTGTCACATTGTCGGGTATCACTGTCTTGTCCCCGAGGGTGACGATGCCGTTGCTGTAGATGTTGGGGTTCGTGTCGTTGGGAGCTTCGTCTCCGATCCCCAGACGCACATTGGATCCGATCACACAGTCCTCTGCTATTATACACTTGTTCAGTTCGCATCCATCTTTTATGACTGTGCCGTTCATGATGATGGAGTCCCTGACCACAGTCCCTTTTCCGATGACCACATCACAGCCTATGATGGAACTGTAGCACTGCCCGTATATCCCAGAGCCCTCTCCCACGATGGTCCTCTCGGCCACGGAGTCATGAGACAGGTAGGCGGGAGGAATGCTCACCGCGGTGGTGTATATCTTCCAGTACTCCTCATACAGATTGAACTCAGGCACTATATCTATGAGTCCCATATTGGCTTCCCAATAGGAATGCAGGGTTCCCACATCCTTCCAGTAGCCGTTGAACTCGTATGCGAAAAGGCTGTGTCCCTGATCTTTGCACCAGGGGATCACATGCTTTCCGAAGTCCAGTCCGGGCTGCTCTCTGTTTGTGAGAAGAGCATTTTTCAAAACCGGCCAGCTGAAGATATAGATACCCATGGATGCCAGATTCGAATGAGGATGCTCGGGTTTCTCTTCAAAATCCGTGATGCGGTGCTCTTCGTCGGTCACCATGATGCCGAAACGTTTGGCTTCCTCCATGGGAA
>JAILIO010000137.1 GCA_024695225.1 Lachnospiraceae bacterium | reverse complement strand
GAGCTTAGACAGATAGGAGTCAGAGACGAAACAAAGATAATAGGCGGAATGGGAATATGCGGCAGAGAATTGTGCTGTCATGCCTATCTTTCGGATTTTGCGCCGGTATCCATAAGAATGGCTAAAGAGCAGAATCTGTCTCTGAATCCGGCAAAAATATCCGGAGTATGCGGAAGACTGATGTGCTGTTTAAGAAACGAAGAAGATACATATGAGTATCTGAACAGAAAACTGCCTTTCCAGGGTGATATGGTAACAACACAGGACGGTAAAAAGGGTATTGTGGAATCGATCAATGTCCTGAGACAAAAGGTCAAGGTGATGATCGAAGAGGGAGATGAAAAGGAAATAAAAGAGTATCCTGTTGAGGAACTTACCTTTAAGAGCCGCAGGAGTCAGGGACACGGAAAGGGATCCAAGAGATCTTCGGAAAGTGAAAGTGTCGATGAAAAGGAGCTTAAAGAACTTGAAAGCTTAGAGGAAAAAGAAGGTGCCGGATCCAAGCTGGATGAATAAGGAGAAATTTCTCAGGGAAGGTGAAAGGATCGATGATCTGCAGAGGAATGGATTATTTATAATTTCCGATCCTGCAGGTTTCTGCTTTGGAATGGATGCAGTTCTTTTGTCGGGTTTTGTAGGAGAGCATAACAAAAGGAGCGGAGAAAAAATATTAGATCTTTGCACCGGCAACGGAATCATACCGATACTTTTGTCTGCAAAAACCCGTGCAGCGGAAATAACAGGTATAGAATTGCAGCATAAAGCTGCAGATATGGCTTTAAGGAGTGTTGAACTTAACTCTCTTAAGGACAGGATAAGGATCATCGAGGATGATATAAACCGGGCTGCAGAGTACATAACTGCAGCCTCTTTTGATGTAGTTACGGTGAATCCGCCTTACTTTAAGAGCGGACACGGGATTATCAATCCGGATGATGCAAAGACTATAGCAAGACATGAGGTAGCCTGCTCTTTGGATGATGTTTTGAGAGAATCGGGCAGGGCATTAAAGAATGGCGGATCCTTTTATATGGTGCACAAGCCGCAGAGGCTGGTTGATATTTTTGTAAGTATGCGCAAAGCGGATATAGAACCTAAGACTTTGAAGGAAGTATACCCCCATATGGGCATGGCGCCGGCTATGGTCCTGATAGAGGGAAGAAAAGGTGCTAATGCAGAACTTAAGATAGAAAGCCCGCTTATCATATATAAAGAGGACAACACCTACACGGAGGAAATGTATACAATATATGGCTATTGAAGATCCAAAAAGAGGAGTATTGTATTTATGTCCTACCCCTATAGGGAATCTGAAAGATATAACAGAGAGAACTTTAGAGGTTCTTAAAAGTGTAGATCTTATCGCGGCGGAGGACACCAGAAATACGATAAATCTGCTGAATCACTTTAATATACGCGTTCCGATGATAAGCTACCACGAATACAACAGATATGACAGAGCGGATGAGCTTATAAAAAAGATGGAATCCGGGATGGATATTGCCTGCGTGACAGATGCCGGCACTCCCGGGATATCGGATCCCGGAGAGATACTGGTAAAGAAGGCTGCAGAATCAGGGATAAAAGTAGTATCGCTTCCGGGAGCTACGGCCTTCGTGACAGCGCTCACTGTTTCGGCTCTTCCGACAGGAAGGTTTGTATTTGAAGGGTTTTTGCCTAAGGAAAAAAAGGAGAGACGGTATATTATAGACAGGATGGTTAATGAAACCGCAACAATGATCCTGTATGAAGCACCTCATCATCTTAAGGCTACTCTGTCAGATCTGAAAGAGGCACTGGGTGATGGACGAAAGATTGCAGCCTGCAGGGAACTGACGAAGATACATGAGGAGATCCTCAGGATGACTATAGGTGAACTGGCAGCATATTACGAAGAAAGAGAACCCAGAGGAGAATATGTGCTTGTTATAGAGGGAAGAGCACGGGAAGAAATAGAACGTGAAAAAAAGAAAGCATTTGAGCAGTTATCCATAGCAGAACATGTACAGATGCATATGGAGGCAGGAATGGACAAAAAGACAGCCATGAAAAGAGCCGCAGAGGAGAGGGGAGTCCCTAAAAGAGTGATATATAAAGCACTTATAGACAGCTAAAGTTGTGCAAATAGCC
>JAILIO010000134.1 GCA_024695225.1 Lachnospiraceae bacterium | reverse complement strand
CGGTATCATAGCCGCGGCTGCCCACCCGGATCATGACAAATTCAACTCCTGCGGCCTTCAGTCTCTCGAAGTTCACATTGCCGGAATATTTGGAGATATCAACCCCCAGGTGGGAGATATCCCTGCCGTTCTCGTTATAATACATTATCCCGTTCCTGAGTTCAAAACCATCATCTGAATATTTACATGCAGGGATACTGTCGTCTATCTCCAGCCAGTCTTCAGTCTGGTCGGAATGTACGACCAGGGTATGCTTACCGTCCTTAGAGGGATCGGTTTCAGTCTCTGTCATGGTCTCAGTCTCAGTTTCAGTCTCTGTCTCAGTCTCGGTTTCCGTTTCCCCACGCTTTAAAGATCCACTTTCCGTCTCTGTTTCCGATTCCATGGTCTCATACACCTTCCAGAATTCCAGATCCTGGGACCTGAGCTTGGTGCCTTCAGTGAGAAATGAGGACTCCTCCGGGCTTTCACTCCTGCCCTCCATCTCCATAAAGGCCTGCTTGGGCGTCTTTTGCGAAGTCTGGTTCAGGAGAGCCACCATGATGAGGGCCAGCATCACCAAAGCGGAAGCCCCGAGCATTATAAACCCGAGGTTTCGCCTTCTGGTCCTGTAATCATCCATATCTCCGTATTTATCTTCATCATCAAATTCGAATTCACTAAAATCTTTCATAATTCACATTTTGACCTTTGGAAAAATAAAAGTCAATCCATATCAATTGACTAAGACCATATTTTAAACTAAGATTATAGAGGTTATTTTTGTTATCCTGCGGTTCGGGCACTTTACTTCCGCATAATAAATCAAAGGAGACATTCAATGATCACCAGAACAACTGTGTTGTCGGATATTCCTGATTCTGTATACAACGACCTCCCCACAGACCCTGAACAGGTTCTGCTGGTGGACATCGAAACCACCGGTTTTGATGCGGTGCGTTCAGATCTGTACCTCATCGGCTGCTGCTACCACGATGGCGGGGTGTGGAAAACGGATCAGTTTTTTGCGGAAAATAAATACGAGCAGGCAGAAATTCTCCTGGCGTTTTAAGAGATTGCCGAAAGAAAGACACTGCTCATACATTACAACGGAAACAAATTCGATGTTCCCTATCTCCGTAAGAAATATGAATCCCTTGGACTCAGGGACCCCATCGACCGCCTCACAGGATTTGACATCTACAGAAGGCTAACCCTTTACAAGGATTTTCTGAGACTTCCGGACCTGAAACTCAGGACTGTTATGGAATATATGGGGATACACCGTGATGACGCCGGAGGCGGCGAGCTGATCCGTGTCTATTCCGAGTATCTGAAAGTAAAAGACAGTTCTATGCTCGAAGATATGCTGGAGCATAATCTCCTGGATATAACAGGGCTCCTGAAGGTCATGCCCCTTCTTTCCGTGAGCGATCTTTTTGACAAGCCGGTCAGGGCAGTCAAAGCCAGAATAGAGCGGGCCTCTATCCCCGGAAATGAGGACGGTCACGAGCTGATGCTCAAATTAAAGCTTCCCTCCTCCATCCCCGTAAGTCTGAACACCATGTCGAGAGGATGTTATTTCGGATGCAGAGCAGATGAAGGTATACTCAGGGTTCCCATCTTTGAGGGTGAACTGAGATATTATTACGCAAATTATAAAAACTATTACTACTTCCCCGAGGAGGATCAGGCGGTACATAAATCAGTTTCCGCCTTTGCAGACACTTCACTCCGGGTACAGGCGACGGCGGAAACCTGCTACACCAGAAAGACGGGGGTTTATCTGCCGGAGTATTCCGATGAGTTTGCGCCCTTTTTCAAAAAAACCTATAAAACCGATGAGCTGTATCTGGAATTCACGGACAGCAGAAAGACCGACAGGAGTTTCTGTTCCGCTTACGCCCATCATATACTGCGCATGATGGCATCCTGAAGACGTGGCCGGAGAAAAGCGTTTTACAATGAATATGACGGATGGGCCTCTGCTTAAGCCCATCCTTTTATTTGCAGTACCGCTGGCGCTGTCAAACGTGCTGCAGCTTCTTTTTAATGCCGCAGACATGGTGGTCGTGGGGCGTTTTTCGGGAAACACCGCCCTGGCGGCAGTTGGCTCCACCACATCCCTGATACATCTGTTTACAAATCTGTTTCTTGGATTTGCAGTGGGTGTAAATGTGCTCTACGCCCATTACATCGGAGCTGACGACAAAAAAAACAAAAAAGAGACCATGGATACGGCTGTGGTCATGTCTCTCGTATGCGGTTTAGCTCTTACTGTGCTGGCAGTTCTCACATCCGGCCTTATGCTGGTGAAAATGGGAACCCCTGAAGAAGTGCTGGCCCCTTCCACCCTCTATCTTCGCATCTATTTTCTGGGCATGCCCGCGATGCTGTTCTACAATTTCGGTTCATCCATACTGAGAGCCGCAGGCGACACGAAGCACCCACTGGCGTTCCTGACCATAGCGGGAGTGATAAATGTAGTGCTGAATCTCATATTTGTCGTCGGCTTTAAGCTGTCCGTAGCGGGGGTTGCGCTGGCAACCGTCATTTCGCAGACCATATCCGCCCTGCTTATGTTAAAGTGCCTGATAACCTTTGAAGACGATGTAAAGCTGGATCTGAAAGATATGAAACCCACTGCAGACAAGGTGATGAGGATACTCAGGATAGGCGTCCCCGCCGGCATCCAGGGAATGCTCTTTTCCTTCTCAAATGTGCTGATACAGTCATCCATAAACTCCCTGGGATCCATGATAATGGCCGGAAATGCAGCGGCTGCAAACATTGAGAATTTTGTTTACATTTCCATGAATGCGGTCTCACAGACCTGCATATCCTTTGTAAGCCAGAACCACGGCGCAAGAAAACCGGACCGAGTCCTCAGGACAATAAAGACAAGCCTCATCCTGGTCACCATAACCGGGCTGTGTCTGGGTATCTTTGTAAATGTGTTCAGGACGCCATTATTATCCCTTTACACCGGTGATGCTGCGGTGGTTGCCTGCGGAAAGCCGAGGCTCTTGTACCTCTGCCTGCCTGATTTCCTGTGCGGGGTTATGGAAGTGCTTGGGCAGAGCGTGAGAGGGCTCGGTTATTCAACCGCCCCCATGGCCGTCACCCTGACAGGGGCATGCCTTCTCAGGATCCTATGGGTTTTCACAGTATTTGCAACTTTAGGGACCATAGAATCCCTTTATCTGTCATACCCCATTTCATGGGCTGCCACAGCCATTGCCCATCTGATCTGCCTGAAGATATTATTCAAAAAAGCTTTCAGTTTCTGAAACTCTGTATGGGAGCCGGGATCCTGCCCGGTCTGTTCACAAAAGCCGAACAGTCAAAGCTGTTCACTTTCATGACGGGCGCGCTGCCGAAGAGTCCCCCGAAGGAAACCGTATCGCCAACCCCCAGACCCACAGCCGGTATCAGCCTTATGGCTGTGGTCTTTCCGTTCACCATGCCTATAGCCATCTCATCCGCTGCGATCCCTGCTATGGTCTCCTCTGAGGTATCCCCGGGTATAGCAACCATATCAAGGCCCACGGAACACACGCATGTCATGGCTTCCAACTTCTCAATGGTGATGGAACCCTTGTTCACAGCGTCGATCATCCCCTGATCCTCGCTTTCGGGGATAAATGCGCCTGAAAGTCCTCCCACGTAAGACCCTGCCATAACTCCGCCCTTCTTTACCTGATCGTTCAGAAGGGCCAGGGCCGCCGTAGTGCCGGGGGCTCCCGCGGATTCAAGCCCTATCTCGCAGAGAATATCCGCCACGGAATCACCCACTGCAGGGGTGGGGGCCAGGGACAGATCCACTATTCCAAAAGGTACATCAAGCCTGCGGGAAGCCTCCATGGCCACCAGCTGCCCTACTCTCGTCACCTTGAATGCGGTCTTCTTTATAGTCTCGCAAAGGACATCGAAGCTCTCCCCTCTCACTTTTTCCAGCGCCCTTTTGACCACACCGGGACCGCTTACTCCCACATTTATGACCCGGTCCCCTTCGGTCACGCCGTGAAAGGCTCCGGCCATAAAGGGATTGTCGTCAGGCGCATTGCAGAAGAGCACATATTTCATGCAGGCAGCTCCGTGGGAATCGGAGGAGGCTTCTGCAACCTCTTTTATCACGTGCCCCATAAGCCTGACAGCGTCCATATTTATCCCTGTCTTTGTGGATGCAGCGTTTACGCTTGAGCAAACCCTGTCCGTTGAAGTGAGGGCCTGGGGCAGGGATTCCATGAGCATCCTGTCGCTTTCAGTCATTCCCTTGGGAACCAGGGCCGAATAACCTCCGATCAGGTTGACCCCGGTCTCCTCAGCCGCCATGTCCATGGCTTTTGCAAGCTTTACAAAATCCTCCGGTTTCCTGCATGCAGACGCTCCGATCAGTGCCATGGGTGACACAGAGATCCTTTTATTTACAATGGGGATCCCGTATTCTTCAGATATGTCATTCCCGGTCTTCACAAGATCTGCCGCGGAATCCGTGATCTTTCTGTACACATTGTCACAGAGCCTTGAGAGATCCGGAGTAACGCAGTCAAAAAGGGATATACCCATGGTAATGGTGCGCACGTCCAGATTCTCGTGCTCGATCATTTCATTTGTCTCTTCAACCTCAAATCTCTCTATCACGATATCACCTCAGATCCTGTGCATTGAGTCAAATATCTCTTCACGCTGACATCTGATGACGACGCCCTTCTCCTCCCCGGTCTTCTTCAGACCCTCCACAAACTCCTGATAGGAAACAGACACGCCGGAGGCATCTGCTATCATCATCATATTGAAATATCCGCCGGTTATGGTCTGGGAAATATCCAGTATGTTCACGTTGTTGTCCGCGAGATATGCGCACACCCGGGCGATTATGCCCACAGTGTCCTTTCCAACCACAGTTATTATCACTTTTTCCATATCTGTCCTCCCCGGGTCATTTTATCCCGTCAGTTCCCGTGTATCCTATGCCTGTATCCAGTGAGAAATTCAGGAGATTGTTTAAAAACCTCTCCAGCGACTCGTAGATAAATATGTCCGGTTTCTCCCTGTCCAAAAGTTCTTTGCTGTAATTGTAATAATACTCGGAATAACCCTCCCTGAAGGAATTCAGGGCAAAGGGCTGCATCGAAAGCCTGTAGGAATCGCCGATCAGCATGACCTTTCTGTCATCCGGATTCTCCCCGGTGCCGTGGAAATGTTTGTCCTTATCTTCTTCGTAGGTGAATTCCGAATCACAGTACTTTGTTATGTGATAGGAATAGTCGTCCACCAGGATATCCTGGAGGTGTATCAGACGGGCCAGATCCCTCACGGGATAATCCTCCCTTGCGGCATTGGTCTCATATATGTCAGGTATGGGATGTCCCAGATATTCCGCAAGAGGTCTGGAGGCGATATACGCTCCCTGTTCGTTCCAATGGGTGTCATATCTGAGATAAAGCTGCAGATCGGGGTTTATTTCCCTGAAATCCCTGATGGTCTCATAGCCGTTGAAAACCGTGAGATCGGTGTTCTCCCTGAGATAATCCGTGACCTGCATAAGTCTGGATCTTTCAGATGGTTCCCCGTAATGATCGGGCATGTATTCCGGATAGGCTCTCTCCTTGTTGGGGGCAAAGAACACTATAAACTCACATCCCCGTTCAGAAAGCATATCCCGGGCTGAGATCAGATTGTCCGCGATCAGCTTAAGTTCAGCGTCGGTAAACAGATTGAGCCCCAGATAATCGGATCTGGGGTCCTCTTCCACATTTACATTGCCCACGTAATAAAGCCACTCATCCTTTCCCAGGAGCACCGCATCGTTCACCGAAGTCCTGAACACATAGTACTCGGTCATGCTCCCCAGCTTCACCAGCTGGTTCTTGAAGGGCAGATGATCGGTAAACCAGCCTTCGAACACGGAAGTCCACTCGTCATAGGGGGTAACTCCGATGACGGGAAGCTCTGTGAGTTTCCTGTTCTCGTAATTCTCCGTATCGATATGCCCCCTGACCAGCATAAATAAAGGCCCGGGGAGCATAAGGAAAATCACCAGTATGCAGATGTAGTAAAGAGAGAGCCCTTTCTTCAAACTGTCACCTCAAAATCTGAAATAAATAAAGGGATTATATGCATTTCCCGCCAGAAACACAATGCTGAAAAACAGGATCACTGTCAGGAATGCCGCCTCCGCAACAGTATTCTTAAATCTTATCTTCACCGTGCTCTGAATGATGCCTGCCCCAAGTATTCCGCATATCATGGCAAAGATCTCAAGAGGCGTCACATACATGATAAGCCTGTATGGAACTGTCTGTCCAAGGCCGGTGCCTATCATCTTTCCCATGACCCTGAAAGCCTCTATGAAACTGTCTTCCCTGAACATGACCCAGCCTGCGATAAAGGCGAGACATGTGTATATCCTGGAAATGATAACATGCTTATCCAGAAACTTCGAAAGACATATCCTCTCCAGTATGCACAGGATGCCGTTATATACACCCCAGGCCACGAAATTCCAGCTTGCCCCGTGCCACAGACCGGTGAATGCAAAGACGATGAACAGATTCAGATTAGTCCTTATTTTTCCTTTCCTGTTCCCTCCCAGGGGTATATAGAGATACTCGCGAAACCACGTTCCCAGGGACATATGCCATCTGCGCCAGAACTCCCCCATGGACCTGGAGAGATAAGGCAGATCAAAATTTTCAAGGAAATCAAAGCCGAACATCTTTCCGAGGCCGATGGCCAT
>JAILIO010000130.1 GCA_024695225.1 Lachnospiraceae bacterium | reverse complement strand
ACAGAACTGCCCGGGAAGTCCAGGAGGTCCTTCAGAAGTACAATGATCTCCAGGACATCATAGCCATTTTGGGAATGGAAGAGTTGTCCGATAACGATAAGAGCATCGTTTACAGAGCCCGTAAGGTGCAAAGGTTCCTTTCCCAGCCCTTCACCGTTGCTGAACAGTTTACCGGCATACCCGGTAAATATGTGACCACCGAGCAGACCATAAAAGGCTTCCGTTCCATCCTGGACGGAAAGATGGACGACTACCCCGAAGAGGCCTTTTTCAATCAGGGAACCATAGAAGATGTGATGAAGAGGGCCGATGAGATCAGGGTAGAGCACGAGGAGGATTACACTTGACCCCCCGGTTCTATCTCAGAATGACCTCCATGAACGGCACTTTCTTCAACGGCAAGGTTGAGGAGGCCACCCTTCCCCTTGCAGACGGGGAGATGGGGATACTGGCCCACCACGACGAAGCCGCCATTGCCATCGTCCCCGGAGAGATATCAATAAGGACCCCTGACGGACAGACCCGCGTCTGGGTGGTGTCTGAGGGCTTTGCAAATGTTGCAAACAACAGGATGAAGGTTATAGTGTATTCTGCGGAGAAACCCGAGGAAGTGGATATCAACAGTGCCATGGAAGAGGAAGAGAGGGCCATCGAAGAGATGAGACAGCAGAAAAACCGGGAGGAATACCGCAGCGCGCAGATATCCCTGGCCCGGGCCATGGCCCGTCTGGCGGGGGCAAAGAAGTATAAAAGTCTGGGCGATTAAAAATTTTTAAAAAAAGGCTTGCATTTTGGTTTTTGATTGTGTATTATTATTCACGCTGTGACATGATAGCTGTGAAGTGTGAGGTTGCTGCGGGCAGTTGACGCAGGTAGTTCCGCGGAGCGAATGTCATGAATGATGATGACGACAGGTCACTGCATTATGAATCCTAACCGGCGAGCAGAGGGCAGGATCGGATCCTGCTTTTATTATCCGAAAGATATGGGCACGCACGGAAGGGTGTGCAGTCACCGCCAGTCAAAACAGGGATTGCCCGTAAAGGAGGCGGCATTTATGGAGATTATGAGATTCACCCTCAAGGCCTATGATCACCAACTGCTGGATGCTTCGGCGAAGAAGATCATAGAGACTGTGAGAAAGAACGGATCACAGGTGTCAGGACCTGTACCTCTTCCCACCAAGAAGGAAGTGGTCACGATACTGAGGGCTGTGCACAAGTATAAGGATTCAAGGGAGCAGTTCGAGCAGAGAACACATAAGAGGCTCATCGATGTTTTGTCCCCTACACCGAAGACAGTTGAGACACTGCACAGGCTGGAGATGCCCGCAGGTGTCGATATCAACGTTAAGATGATTACAAAGTGAAGGAGTTTCCGATGAAAAAGGCGATACTTGCTAAAAAGGTCGGTATGACGCAGATATTTATGGAAGACGGCACTGTAGTACCTGTAACAGTTCTCAGCGCCGGACCTTGCACGGTGACTCAGGTCAAGACCGATGAGACTGATGGTTACAGCGCCGTGAAGGTAGGATATGAAGAGGCAAAAGAAAAACTGAAGACCGACGGAGATGTTTACCACAGACACGGGGTCAACAAGGCCCAGGCCGGGGAGTTCAAGAAAGGCGAACTTCCGGTACAGAAATATCTCAAGGAATTCAGATTTGAGAATGCAGCCGATTACAAGGTTGGCGACCAGATAAAGGCCGATATATTCGAAGAAGGTGACAGGGTTGACGTCATCGGAGTTTCAAGAGGTAAAGGCTTCCAGGGCGCCATCAAGAGGTTCAACCAGCACAGAGGACCCATGGGTCATGGTTCAAAATTCCATCGTCATCAGGGTTCCAACGGTTCAAGCTCAGATCCCAGCCGTGTTTACAAAGGCAAGGGCATGCCCGGTCACATGGGCAGTGTCAGGGTGACGGTCCAGAACCTTAAGGTAGTGAGGGTTGATGCTGAAAAGAATCTGATCCTTGTAAAGGGTGCGATACCCGGGGCGAAAAAGTCCCTTGTGACCATCAAAGAGACTGTCATCGCCGAGGCGTGACGGATCACAGAGGACAGATCGGGAAGGAGAAATTCAGATGGCAAGCGTATCTGTTTACGATATGAAAGGCAAAGAAGTGGGGACCATGGAGCTCTCCGATGAGGTCTTTGCCGCAGAGATAAATGAAAACCTGGTGCACATGGCTGTTGTGAAACAGCTGGCTGACAGCCGTCAGGGAACCCAGAAAGCAAAGGGCAGGAGCGACGTCTCCGGCGGAGGCAGAAAGCCCTGGAGACAGAAGGGAACCGGACATGCCAGACAGGGTTCCATCCGCGCAGCACAGTGGAAGGGAGGCGGAGTGATCTTCGCCCCGGTACCCAGGGATTATTCTTTCAAGATGAACAAGAAAGAAAAGAGAGCGGCTCTGAAGAGCGCCCTCACCAGCAGGCTTCAGGATGGCAAGCTTGTGGTGATCGATGAGATCAAGCTTGACGAGATAAAGACAAGTCTTATGGCTCAGTTCATGAAAGACCTGAATCTCGAGAAGGCTATGATAGTTACTGCGGATCATGATACCAATGTGGTCATATCTGCGAGGAACATACCCGAGCTCAGCACCACCCAGGTGGGCAAGCTCAGCGTATATGACATACTCAACGGAGGCACACTGGTTCTTTCCAAGGCCACCGCTGAAAAGATCGGGGAGGTGTATGCATAATGGCTGCCCTTGAATATTATGACGTGATACTTAAGCCTCTGGTCACAGAAAAGAGCATGAGCGGTATGGGCGAGAAGAGATATACCTTTCTGGTACATCCCGAATCAAACAAGCTTCAGATCAGAGATGCCGTGGAAAAGATGTTTGATGGCGTGAAGGTAGCAGATGTGCGCACAATGAACGTACCCGGCAAGACCAAGAGAAGAGGAATGATCTACGGCAAGACTGCAAAGAGGAAGAAGGCTGTTGTGCAGCTTACCGAGGACAGCAAAGAGATCGAGATCTTCCAGGGACTGTGAGAAAGATGTGAAACCGGTGAGACCGGTGTAACAGCAGGCATGAAAGGATAGAAAAATGGGTATCAGGACTTATAAGCCGTATACGCCTTCAAGACGTGGCATGACCTCGTCTGACAAGGCTGAGATCACAAAGGAGACACCGGAGAGGAGTCTCGTATCTTCCCTCAAGAAGAATGCGGGAAGAAACAGCCAGGGCAAGATCACTGTCCGACACAGAGGGGGCGGGAGCCGCAGGCTGTACAGACATGTTGATTACAGACGTGACAAGGTTGGAATGAGTGCAAAGGTTCTGGGCATCGAATACGATCCCAACCGCACAGCCAATATAGCTCTTATTTGCTATGAGGACGGCACGAAATCCTACATCATAGCACCTGAGGGGCTGACCGACGGAATGACCGTCATGAACGGTGAGAAGGCTGAGATACATGTGGGCAATTGCCTTCCTCTGGCCAACATACCGATCGGTACCATGGTTCACAACATAGAGCTTTATCCCGGAAAGGGCGGACAGCTTGTGAGATCTGCCGGAAACAGCGCACAGCTCATGGCTAAAGAAGGAAAGAATGCGACACTCCGTCTTCCCTCCGGCGAGATGAGAATGGTTCCCATCAACTGCCGCGCGACCATCGGAGTCGTCGGAAACGGGGATCACAACCTGATCCATCTGGGCAAAGCAGGACGTAAGCGCAATATGGGCTTCAGACCCCATGTGAGAGGCTCGGCCATGAACCCCAACGACCACCCTCATGGCGGTGGAGAAGGTAAGGCTCCTGTCGGACGTCCCGGACCTTCTACTCCCTGGGGTAAGCCCGCACTTGGTTATAAGACCAGGAAGAAGAAGAACAGATCCAACAAGATGATCGTAAGGAGAAGGGACGGACGCGCCATCAAGTAAGCGCTGACACCTAAGAATATAAGGAGTTCAACAGATGAGCAGATCACTTAAAAAAGGACCTTTCGCGGATGCGAGCATACTTAAGAAGATAGATGCCCTCAATGAAACCGGCGAAAAGACAGTCATCAAGACATGGTCGAGAAGATCAACCATATTCCCTTCATTTGTGGGCCACACCATTGCGGTTCACGATGGCAGGAAGCATGTGCCGGTGTACATAACCGAGGATATGGTTGGACATAAGCTTGGAGAGTTCGTGCAGACACGCACATATCGCGGACACGCGGGCTCCGACAAGTCGAAGGTATCGTGAAACAGGCCTTAACGGAGGATATTCTGAAATGGCAAAAGGACATAGAACCCAGATAAAAAGGGCAAGAAACAACGAAAAGGATACAAGGCCCAGAGCCGTTCTCTCATATGCAAGAGTCCCGGTTCAGAAAGCGTGTTTTGTACTCGATGCTATAAGAGGCAAGGACGTGGCCACGGCAGAGGCTATTCTGACATATAATCCCAGATATGCTTCAAAGCTTGTACTGAAGCTGCTGCAGAGCGCATGCGCCAATGCCGAAAATAATAACGGTATGAACAAGAGTGACTTATATGTGGCAGAATGTTATGCCGGACAGGGGCCTGTCATGAAGAGGATTCGCCCCAGAGCACAGGGCAGAGCTTACAGGATCCTTCACAGGACAAGCACCATTACACTGATCTTGGACGAGAAGTGATCCGGGCACTGAACACGTAAAGAGGAGTACGAAAGAATGGGACAGAAAGTAAATCCGCATGGAATGAGAGTCGGTATCATCAATGACTGGGAGTCAAGGTGGTTTGCTGATGACAAGGAATTTTCCGATTCGCTTATCGAAGATTACAAGATAAGGCAGTATGTTCAGAAGGAACTTTCCTCTGCGCAGGTTTCACGTGTTGAGATCGAGCGCGCAGCAGAAAGAGTGAAGGTTATCATCCATTCTGCCAGACCCGGTGTCATCATCGGAAAAGGCGGTGCCGACATCGAGAAGACAAAGAAAGCGATCTCTCGTCTTATCGGCAGGAATGTGAACATCGATATCAAGGAGATCAAGAGACCGGACCGCGATGCTCAGCTTGTGGCTGAGAATATCGCAAGCCAGCTGGAGAACCGCACATCCTTCAGACGTGCAATGAAATCCTGCATGAACAGGACCATGAAGAGCGGAGCGCTGGGTATAAAGACGACAGTTTCCGGACGTCTTGGCGGAGCAGATATAGCCAGGAAGGAAAGTTATTCCGACGGCACCATCCCGCTTCAGACACTGAGAGCCGACATTGATTATGGCTTTGCGGAAGCAGACACCACATACGGAAAAGTTGGTGTCAAGGTATGGATCTACAAAGGTGAAGTACTTCCGAAGAAAGCCGACAGGGAAAAGGAAGGGAGCGACGTAAACCATGTTAATGCCTAAGAGAGTCAAGCATCGCAAGCAGCAGCGAGGCCGTATGACACATAAGGCCAACCGCGGTATTCGCCTGAATTATGGCGATTTTGGTCTGGTGGCCCTTGAACCCTGCTGGATCAAGTCAAATCAGATCGAAGCAGCCCGTGTGGCTATGACACGTTTCACAAGAAGAGGCGGTCAGGTTTGGATAAAGATATTCCCTGACAAGCCCGTGACACTTAAGCCCCTTGGAACCCGTATGGGATCCGGAAAAGGTGCTACAGACCACTGGGTGGCTGTTGTTCGCCCCGGGGTCGTCATGTTTGAGATTGCCGGAGTAAGCGAAGAGGTGGCAAGAGAGGCTCTGCGTCTCGCCACATACAAGCTTCCCTGCAAGTGCAAGATCGTCAGCAGGTCCGACGAGGAAGGCGGTGCTGCAGTATGAAAAGTGATAAATATACAGAAAATCTCAGAAGCAGGACGGAGAGCGAACTTAAGAGCGAGCTTGTGGATGCCAAGAAAGAGCTTTTCAATCTGAGATTCCAGAATGCGACTAACCAGCTTGACAATACCGCCAGGATACGGGAAGTCAGAAAGAATATAGCCCGGATACAGACGGTTATGACTCAGAAGGCCGGCGAGGCCTGATGGACGGGAAGGAGATTACTGTGGAAGAGAGAAATCTGCGGAAGACCCGCATAGGCAGGGTGGTCAGCGACAAGATGGACAAGACGATAGTCGTCGCCATTGAGGATCATGTTAAGCATCCGCTTTATAACAAGATCATAAAGAAGACGTACAAATGTAAGGTGCATGATGAGAGCAACGAAGCCGGCTACGGCGACAGAGTAAAGATCATGGAGACCAGACCTCTGTCCAAGGATAAGAGGTGGAGGCTCGTGGAGATCGTCGAAAAGGCGAAGTGATTATTTGTAAAGGAGATATCGATGATACAGCAGGAAAGCAGACTGCGGGTTGCTGATAACACAGGTGCCAAAGAGTTGCTCTGCATAAGGGTCCTGGGAGGCTCCACCAGACGTTATGCCCGCATAGGCGATACGATAGTCGCCAGCGTCAAAGATGCCGCACCCAATGGTATGGTCAAAAGCGGTCAGGTGGTCAAGGCTGTGGTAGTCCGCACCGTGAACAAGACCAGAAGAGCCGATGGTTCTTACATCAGGTTTGATGAGAACGCGGCTGTCATAATCAAGGATGACAACACTCCTCAGGGGACACGTATTTTCGGACCTGTCGCCAGGGAGCTCAGGGAAAAGCAGTTCATGAAGATAGTGTCGCTCGCACCCGAGGTTCTTTGATCCCGGATATGCAGCACAGCACCCTGTTTAAGGAGGCGCTTTACAATGGCAATGCTCAAGATTAAAAGAGGCGATATGGTAAAGGTTATCGCCGGGAAAGACAAAGACAGAGAAGGCAAAGTGCTTTCGGTTGATCCGAAGAAGCACAGAGTTATAGTGGAAGGCATCAACATGGTGAAAAAGCATGAGAAACCTTCTGCAGTGAATCAGAACGGTGGTATCGTCGAAAGAGAAGCACCGCTTGATATTTCGAACGTTATGTATCTTCAGAACGGTGAACCCACCCGTGTGGGCTTCAGGACTGAGGACGGTAAGAAGGTCCGCTTCGCTAAGAAGACCGGCGACGTGATCGGTTAAAGGAGGTACGTATTTTGGGCAGCAGACTCAGGGATACATACGCAAATGATGTCGTGCCGGCGATGGAGAAAAAGTTCGGTTACAAGAATGTTATGCAGGTGCCGAAGCTCTCTAAGATCGTCGTGAACATGGCTGTCGGTGAGGCCAAAGAGAACGCCAAGGCTCTTGACTCAGCAGTGGCTGACATGGAGACCATAACAGGCCAGAAGGCAGTCACCACAAAAGCCAAGAAGTCCATAGCAAACTTCAAGATCCGTGAAGGACAGGCTATCGGATGCAAAGTCACACTCAGGGGTGACAGAATGTATGAGTTCTTTGACAGGCTCGTTAATCTGGCTCTTCCCCGTGTCCGTGATTTCAGAGGCGTTTCTGCAGATTCCTTTGATGGAAGAGGGAATTATGCACTTGGAATACGCGAACAGGTCATATTCCCTGAAATAGAGTATGACAAGATTGACAAGGTACGTGGTATGGATGTGATCATCTGCACGACGGCGCAGACGGACGAGGAAGCGAGGGAACTTCTCTCACTGTTCAAGATGCCGTTCAAGAAAGGCGAATGATATGGCTAAGACAGCGATGAAGATCAAACAGCAGCGTAAACCCAAGTTTTCCACCAGGGCTTACACACGTTGCAAGATATGCGGACGCCCGCATTCCGTGCTGAAGAAGTACGGTATCTGCAGGATTTGTTTCCGTGAACTCGCGTACAAGGGCGAAATTCCGGGTGTCAGGAAGGCATCCTGGTGATATTTTCCGGAGCAGAAAGAAAAAAGGAGTACGTAAAATGACAATGAGTGATCCCATTGCGGACATGCTTACAAGGATCCGCAACGCAAATACTGCGAAGCACGACACGGTTGACATTCCTTCGTCCAAAATGAAGGTGGCCATAGCCGACATACTTAAGGAAGAAGGATATATTGAGGGCTATGAACTCAAAGATGCCGGGGCTTTCAAGAATATTCACATGACGCTCAAGTATGGCGAGGACAGGAGTGAAAGGATCATAACCGGGCTTAAGAGAATAAGCAAACCGGGTTTGAGGGTTTATGCCCCCAAGGATAAGCTCCCTAAGGTTCTGGGAGGTCTTGGTACTGCTATCATTTCCACCAATCAGGGCGTTTTGACTGACAAGAAGGCCAGAGAGCTCGGAGTGGGCGGTGAAGTGCTGGCGTTCATCTGGTAATATCTGACGACTAAGAGTAAGGAGGAACGGGCATGTCACGCATAGGTAAAATGCCGATCGCGATACCTGACAAGGTCAGCATCGATGTCGCGGAAGGAAACAATGTGACGGTCAAGGGCCCTAAGGGAACTCTTCAGAGGAAGCTCCCCGGGCAATTGAACATAAAGCAGGAGGACGGCAATATCGTTATAGAGCGTCCCGATGACGAGAAGGAAACCAGGTCGCTTCACGGTCTCACCAGGTCCCTTCTGAACAACATGGTGACCGGAGTTACCACCGGCTTTGAGAAGAAGCTGGAGATCAACGGTGTGGGTTACAGAGCTGCCAAGAACGGCAAGGTGCTGAACCTGACTCTGGGTTATTCACATCCCGTTGAGATGACGGATCCCGAAGGCGTCGAAACCGCTGTCGAGGGCAATGTCATCACGGTTTCCGGTATTGATAAAGAGAAGGTCGGACAGTATGCTTCTCAGATCAGGGAGAAACGTCCCCCGGAACCTTATAAGGGCAAGGGGATCAAATACTCGGATGAGACCATCAGGCGTAAGGTCGGTAAGACCGGTAAGAAGTAAAACACCGGGGCATGATTCCCGGCATCGGAGGATGACATGGTAAACAAGAAATCCAGACAGGAAGTACGTCTTAAAAAGCACAAAAGGATGCGCAATACTCTTGCGGGTACAGCAGAGAAGCCTCGTATGTCAGTGTTTCGCAGCAATCTGAACATGTATGTTCAGATCATCGATGACACTGCCGGCGTCACACTGGTTTCAGCATCTACACTGGATGCGGACGTAAAATCAAAGGTTGAGTACACCGACAATACAGAAGCCGCAACGCTTCTTGGAACGATCATTGCCGAAAAGGCAAAGAAAAAAGGAATCACTACGGTCGTCTTCGACAGAAGCGGCTATCTGTATCATGGTAAGATCGCAGCCCTGGCGGATGCCGCAAGGGAAGCAGGTCTTGAGTTCTGATCAGGCTTAGGAAAGGAAGATTTTATGAGCAATATGAACATGGAACCGGGCGCAGTTGAACTTAGCGACAAGGTAGTGACCATAAAAAGGGTCACAAAGGTCGTCAAGGGCGGACGTAATATGAGATTCTCCGCGCTTGTGGTGGTAGGTGACCAGAACGGCCACGTGGGAGTCGGTCTTGGAAAAGCGGCTGAGATCCCTGAAGCCATCAGAAAAGGCAAGGAAGATGCTGTGAAGAACATGGTCGAGGTCGCATTGGATGAGAATTCCAGTATCACCCATGATTATGTCGGTAAATTCGGCGCATCGGAGGTTCTTCTCAAGAATGCTCCCGATGGTACAGGTATCATAGCCGGCGGTCCTGCCCGTGTTGTGTGCGAGCTTGCCGGTATAAAGAACATTCGTACAAAGTCGCTTGGATCAAACAACAAGCAGAATGTTGTTCTGGCGACACTCAATGGACTCGGGAAGATCAAGACACCCGAGCAGGTTGCAAGGGAGCGCGGAAAGTCCGTAGAGGAAGTGCTCGCCTGACTTTAGGAGGTGCTTACAATGGCAGAGAGTAAAGGAAAGACGCTTAGGATAACACTTGTCAAATCCCCTATAGGCGCGATCCCGAAGCAGAGAGCCACTATCGAGGCTATGGGGCTGAGGAAGATCCGTCAGACAGTAGAACTTCCGGATAACGGAGCTACCAGGGGACAGATACAGAAGGTTAACCATCTTGTGAAGGTTGAGGGAGAGTGATTCTCCGGAGGATATAGCATGAATCTCAGTGAACTCAGACCCAGTGCAGGGTCAAAGACAGCAAAATACCGCAAGGGTCGTGGCGAGGCTTCCGGAAACGGCAAGACCGCAGGCTACGGCGAAAAGGGACAGAAGGCCAGATCCGGAGCGAAAAGACCCGGTTTTGAAGGTGGTCAGATGCCTCTTTACAGAAGGATACCCAAGAGAGGTTTCAAAAACTACAATACAAAGGATATTGTGGCCATCAATGTCTGTGAGCTTGAGAGACGTTTCCAGAACGGTGACGAGGTCACGGTGGATGCGCTTCTGGAGAAGAGAGCCATCAGCAGAACGGGAGACGGCGTTAAGATCCTTGGAAATGGGGAACTTACGAAAAAGCTTACTGTTAAGGTGAATGCCTACAGCGCTGCCGCAAAGGAAAAGATAGAAAAGGCAGGCGGAACGGCAGAGGTGATCTGATGTTAGAAACTGTCAAAAATGCATTCAAGATGAAGGAACTCAGAAATAAGATATTCTTCACTCTTGCAATGTTAGTAGTTATCAGGCTTACATCCCAGATTCCTGTTCCCGGTGTCAACCGAGAATATTTTGCCAGTTGGTTCGAGCAGCAGATGGGAGATTCCTTCAGCATTTTCAACGCCTTTACCGGTGGTTCATTCCTGAACATGTCCATCATCGCGTTGAATATCACGCCTTACATTACATCATCCATCATAATCGAGTTGCTGACCATAGCCATCCCCAAGCTGGAGGAGATGCAGAGGGAAGGCGCAGAGGGAAGAAAGGTACTGGTCGCCATCACAAGATATGTGACCGTGGCCCTTGCTCTTATCGAATCTTCTGCAATGGCAATAGGTTTCTGGCGCAACAATCTGATCGAAGATAAGAATGCTCTTTCAGTGATCCTGGTGATCACGGCTCTCACAGCCGGTTCCGCTTTCCTTATGTGGATCGGTGAAGAGATCACGGAGAAGGGCATCGGAAACGGAATATCCATCGTTCTGACAATAAATATCATATCCAGACTTCCCCAGGATCTCACAAGCCTGTTCAACCAGTTTGTGTCGGGCAAGTCAATTGCCAGAGGGGTTGTGGCGGCAGTCATCATCATAGCTGTCATCCTGGCGGTGATCGTTCTCACCATTATATTGAACGACGGTGTCCGCAGGATACCCGTACAGTATGCCAACAAAATGGCCGGACGCAGGATGGTGGGAGGAGCCCAGTCAAATATTCCTCTGAGAGTGAATACCGGCGGTGTTATCCCTGTCATCTTTGCATCATCTATCATGGAATTTCCTGTGATCATCAGCCAGTTTGCCAATTACAACGGCACAGGGATCTGGTCCGAGGTACTGAAATATCTCTCATCCAGCAACTGGTGTGATCCTTCACGTCCCAGGTACACGATAGGAATGCTGGTTTATGTATTGCTTGTGATCTTCTTCGCATACTTCTATACATCCATAACCTTCAATCCTATTGAGATCGCAGAGAATATGAAGAAACAGGGTGGTTTTGTCCCCGGTATAAGGCCCGGAAAACCTACGGCTGATTATCTGCAGAATATACTGAACTACATCGTATTCATCGGTGCGGTTGGACTTACCATAGTCTGTATCATACCCTATATATTTAACGGCATCTTCGGAGCAAGCGTTTCATTCGGCGGGACCAGTCTTATAATCGTGGTCAGTGTTGTCCTTGAAACTCTGAATCAGGTTGAATCCCAGATGCTGGTAAGGAATTATAAGGGTTTCCTGAACGAGTGAGAATGATCAATACATTGGTTTGTTAATTATTCGGCGGAGCGGGATGTTTACCTGCTCCGCTGTTAGTGCCTGTAGAGAGATCTGTTCCGGACAGGAAGGATGTTCTCTCAGGGGTCGAAAAGGAGGGACAGATGGTCATCATTATGCTTGGAGCGCCCGGAGCGGGCAAAGGAACACAGGCTGAGAGGATATGCGCAGGTTATTCACTGCCCCATATTTCCACCGGAGACATCTTCAGGGCAAATATAAAGGGCGGGACTGAACTGGGAAAAGAGGCCAAGTCGTATATGGACAGAGGGGAACTGGTCCCCGATGAGCTCACAGTCAGGATCCTGAAAGACAGGGTGTCACAGGATGATTGCGCTTCCGGGTATGTGCTGGACGGATTTCCCAGGACCATACCCCAGGCGGAAGCTCTTGAGGCCATGTTGAAAGAACAGGGTGTATCCGCAGATCACGCCATAGACGTGGAAGTCCCCGATGAGAATATCGTCAGGAGGATGGGCGGCAGAAGAAGTTGCCAGAACTGCGGCGCCATCTATCATGTGGAATATGCAAAACCTGCAAAAGAAGGCATATGTGATAAATGCGGCGGCACTCTTGTGATCCGTGATGATGACAAGGACGAGACCGTGAGAAACAGACTTAAGGTCTATCACGAACAGACACAGCCCCTTATCGATTTCTACAAGGGAAGGGGAATACTTAAGGAAGTTGACGGAACACAGGATCCCGACAAAGTATTCGAGGATATCCGCGCTATCCTGGGCTGAGGGATGTCTGTCACTCTAAAGACCGATGAAGAGATCGGACTTATGCGGGTGGCCTGCAAAAACCTGGCAAAGCTGCATGAGGAATTAAAAGATCTGATCAGACCCGGCATAACCACACTGGAGATAGACAGAAGAGCGGAGGAGATCATCACATCCATGGGATGCACTCCAAACTTCAAGGGCTATGAAGGATTCCCCGCAAGCGTTTGCGTATCGGTAAACGACGAGGTGGTCCACGGTATCCCGTCTGCTGAAAGGATCCTTCAGGATGGGGATATAGTGAGCCTCGACAGTGGGATGATCTACAAGGGATGGCATTCTGACGGGGCCAGGACATGGGGCGTCGGAAATATATCCGGGGAAGCGAAAGAACTTATCAGGATAACGGAGGAATGCTTCTATAAGGGCATAGAAAAGGCCAGACCCGGCAATCATCTGTACGAGATCTCGGCCGCCATCGGTGAATGGGCCACATCTCACGGATACGGCGTTGTGAGGGATCTGGTGGGCCACGGCATCGGACGGAGCATGCACGAGGACCCGGACATATATAATTACCCCCAGGAAGATGAGGGGATCCGGCTGGAGCCTGGGATGACACTGGCCATAGAACCCATGATCGCTGCAGGGTCAGGCGCAGTCGAATGGGACAAAAAAGACGGATGGACCGTGAGGACTGTGGATCACAGCCTTTGCGCACATTATGAAAATACCATCCTCATAACAGAGGATGAACCGGAGATACTCAGTTTATAAGGAGGTGTCCTGCTATATGAGCAAGGCAGACGTAATAGAGATCGAGGGAACAGTTACAGAGAAGCTTCCCAATACGATGTTCAAGGTCGAACTGGAGAATGGGCATGAGGTGCTGGCCCATATCAGCGGAAAACTCAGGCAGAATTTCATAAAGATACTGCCGGGGGACAAGGTCACCCTTGAACTTTCACCCTATGATCTGACCAAGGGCAGGATCATCTGGAGAGATAAATAAGTATATAGAAAAGATATTTTTCCTTGCATTATCCTTATTATAGTGATAAAATAATTCCCGCACGTTTTTGAGAGTTGAAGTGCGCTCTCGTGGTGTGAGATCAGCGGAAAATTCATTCCGCGCGGATCAATTTTGAAAGGAGGAGTAAGATGAAAGTCAGATCATCCGTAAAGCCTATGTGCGAAAAATGCAAGGTCATTCGCAGAAAAGGCAAGATCAGGATCATCTGCGAGAATCCGAAACATAAACAGGTACAGGGTTGATCCGCATAGGATTGTCCTTGATACCTTCGGATCTACGCAGCGAAGGAAAGCGGGGATGAAAAACCCCGCCGGAGCACAGTCAACGCTCCCTATCAGGGTGCAGCAGTATCAGGAGGAAAATAATGGCGCGTATAGCCGGAATAGATCTGCCGAGAGATAAGAGGATCGAGATAGGACTCACCTATATCTATGGGATCGGCAGGACAAGCTCAAACAAGATCCTTGAAGCAGCGTCCGTATCACCGGACACAAGAGTCAGGGACCTGACCGATGATGAGGTCAGAAAGATCGCAGAGATCATCGACAGCGATTATATGGTGGAGGGCGATCTCCGCAGGGATACCATGATGAACATCAAGCGTCTCGAGGAGATAGGATGCTACAGAGGTATCCGCCATCGTAAGGGACTTCCCGTCCGTGGCCAGAAGACAAAGACCAACGCCAGGACCAGAAAGGGACCCAGGAAGACAATAGCCAACAAGAAGAAGTGATCTCTATATAGAGGAAAGGAAGGAAGCATATGCCAAAGCAGGCATCAGCGTCAAAGCGTAACGCAAGAAGACGTGTAAAAAAGAATGTTGAGAGGGGACAGGCACATATCCAGAGCTCCTTCAACAATACCATAGTCACACTTACAGACAGCCAGGGCAACGCTCTTTCATGGGCAAGTGCAGGCGGGCTTGGATTCAAGGGATCCAGGAAGTCTACACCCTATGCCGCACAGATGGCATCGGAGACCGCTGTCAAGGCAGCTCTTATCCACGGACTTAAATATGTGGATGTGTATGTAAAGGGACCCGGTTCAGGAAGAGAGGCTGCTATCCGCGCCCTTCAGACAAACGGACTTCAGGTCACCAGTATCACGGATGTTACACCCGTTCCTCACAACGGGTGCAGGCCGCCCAAGAGACGTCGCGTATAACAGGCAGACTGTTTCAGAGGGCTTGTTGGATGAAGGCTTTTGCCGTAAACAACAGTTAAAGAAAGGATGAGACAATGGCAGTAGACAAGACACCGGTACTCAAAAGGTGCAGATCCCTGGATCTGGATCCCACTTTCCTTGGGTACGACAAGAAATCAAAGCGCTCCTCCATGCGTTCCAACAGGAAAATGTCCGAGTATGGAATGCAGATGAGGGAGAAACAGAAGGCAAAGTTCATCTATGGAGTTCTTGAAAAGCCTTTCAGGAACTACTATGAGAGAGCGGTCCGCATGAAGGGCATGACCGGTGAAAACCTTATGATCATGCTGGAGAGCAGACTCGACAGCGTTATCTTCAGACTTGGATTTGCCAGGACCAGAAGAGAAGCCAGACAGGTGGTAGGCCACAGACATGTGCTGGTGAACGGTAAGACCGTTAATATCCCTTCTTACAGGGTCAAAGCCGGTGATACGGTGGAACTGACCGAGAAGGCAAAGAGCCTTTCCAGATACAAGGAAGTCCTTGAAATCACAGACGGCAGATTCGTGCCGGAATGGCTCAGCTGCGACAAAGAGAATTTCAAAGGCACAGTTGTTACTCTTCCCACCAGGGACCAGATAGATGTGCCTGTAGATGAGATGCTTATAGTCGAGCTTTATTCCAAGTGATCCGTAAACTGATTAAGAGGAGGGTGCACAGTGCATGATTTTGTAAGACCTGTCATAAAGTTGGAAGAGTCCTCGGAGGATGGCAGATACGCAAGATTTGTGGTCGAGCCTCTTCAGAGGGGATACGGTATTACCCTCGGAAATTCTCTCAGGCGCATCATGCTTTCATCTCTGCCCGGCACAGCCGTGAGCCAGATAAAGATCGAAGGCGTCCTGCATGAGTTCAGCACTATCGAAGGCGTTAAGGAAGATGTCACAGAGATAGTGATGAATGTGAAGAACATCGCGATCAGGAATAACAGTGAGGACGATGAGCCTAAGACCGCATATATCGAATTTGAGCATGAAGGCGTCATCCACGCATCTGATATCCAGGTGGATCAGGATATAGAGATAATGAACCCTGATCAGGTGATCGCCACATTGTCGGGAAAAGATGCAAAGCTGTACATGGAACTCACCATTACCAATGGCAGAGGATATGTGAGCGCTGACAACAACAAGACCGACAATCAGTCTATCGGTGTTATTGCAGTTGATTCCATCTACACACCCGTGGACAGGATGAATGTCACCATCGAGAATACCCGTGTGGGACAGCAGACGGATTACGATAAGCTGACGCTGGATGTGACCACCAATGGAACGATCTCACCGTCAGAGGCCCTGAGCCTTTCAGCCAGGGTTCTTTCAGAGCATCTTTCGCTCTTTATCAACCTTTCTGACAGCGCGAAGGGGGTTGACGCGACGGTTATCGGAGGAAGTTCTGACAAGCAGGACGATGTTCCTGAGATCAGCATAGATGAACTGGATCTTTCGGTTCGTTCCTTCAACTGTCTCAAGAGAGCCGGTATCAATACCGTAGGTCAGCTCTGTGACAAGACCCGTGACGATATGATGAAGGTCAGGAATCTCGGCCAGAAGTCACTTGACGAGGTCATTGCCAAGCTTGAAAACATGGGGCTTTCTCTTCGCCCGAGCTTAGAGAGTCCCGAGGATATGAATGACGGCGAGGAAGATTGAACCCTAGCCCGGAGGAGATAAGAAAATGGCACAGTATAGAAAATTAGGAAAAGGTTCCGCCCACAGAAAGGAACTGATACGTTCCCAGGCCACTGCTCTTATTTACAGAGGCCGTATAATCACAACTGAGGCGAGAGCAAAGGAAGTTATAAAGGTAGTTGATTCGCTTATAGCACTGGCTGCCAAGGAAAAAGACAATTTCGAAACTGTCAAGGTGGAAGCAAAAGAACCCCGCCGTGACAAGGATGGCAAGAGAGTCCGCCAGATAGTTGACAGAGATGATCACACAAAGGTGCTTTCCGAGACTGTCAGGGACAAGGATGGCAAGCTTTTGAAGATCGAGAACGGAAAGAACGTCACCGTGTATGATACGGTGGAGAAAGAGATCAAGAAAGACATGCCTTCCAAGATGAACGCCAGGAGAAAGATCGAAAGTATTCTTTATCCCGTGACAGAGAAGGGTGAGGGCGCAGGCGCCAAGAAGGCCACCAAGAAGGTGAATCTGGCAGACAAGCTGTTCGACGAGTACGGACCCAAGTATGCCGACAGAAATGGTGGTTATACCCGCATAATAAAGATTGGCCCCAGAAAGGGTGACGCGGCCATGGAGGTCGTTCTGGAACTTGTCTGATGGGTGGCATCTGACAGAGAAACGAGACCAAATATAGCGGCCCGGGGCATTCCCCGGGCCGTTGTTTGAATATGAAAGAGATAATAAAGACAAAAAATCTTGGATTTGATTATATAAGGCGAAATGAGAACGGTGAAGTGGAAAGCATTGCCCGGGCCATCGACGGAGTGGATATCAGTATAGAACCCGGAGAGTTTGTGGCTGTGCTGGGGGCAAACGGCTCCGGAAAATCCACTTTGGCGAGACACTTGAACGCTTTGCTTAAACCCACAGAAGGAACAGTCTGGATAAATGGGATGGATACCCGGGATGAAGGGAAGATCTGGGAGATCAGAAGGACTGCGGGAATGGTGTTTCAGAATCCCGACAACCAGATAATCGGACAAGTGGTTGACGAGGATGTTGCATTCGGTCCGGAAAATCTCGGCGTTCCTGCGGAAGAACTGCCCGGCAGGGTAGAGGAAAGCCTTAAAGCCGCAGGCATTTATGAGTTCAGGAACAGTTCGCCCAACAACCTGTCGGGAGGGCAAAAGCAAAGAGTCTCCATAGCAGGGGTGCTGGCCATGCATTCTTCCTGTATAGTTTTGGACGAGCCTACCGCCATGCTGGATCCCCTGGGGAGAAACGATGTTATCAGGGCTGTCAGAGCGCTTAATTATGTTGAGAATATCACCGTGATACTGATCACCCACTACATGGAAGAGACCATATATGCGGACAGGATATATGTGATGGACGGTGGGAAGGTGGCATTTTCCGGCACCCCTCGGGAAGTGTACTCCCGGGTGGAGGACCTTGAAAAACTGAGGCTCACGGTGCCGCCGGTTGTCAGGCTGTCAAAGTTTCTCAGGGATTCGGGGCTCCATATCCCTGCCGATATACTGACGGAGGACGGCCTGGCGGATGCCATAGCAAAGGAATACAATGCTGGAACTTGAGAATGTGAGTTTTACATACGACAACGGCGCAGGCGTTGGTACCAGGGCTCTTGAGGGAGTCAGTTTCAGCGTGGAACCCGGTGAATTTATCGGGCTCATCGGACACACCGGTTCCGGAAAATCCACTCTCCTTCAACTCTTGATAGGATTGCTCAAACCTACTGAGGGCAGGATACTGTTTGAGGGAGAGGACATAGGACAGAAGGGATATGATCTGAAAAAACTGAGAAGCCGCGTGGGAATGGTCTTTCAGTACCCGGAACACCAGCTGTTTGAAGAGACGGTTTTCAAGGATGTGTGTTATGGCCCTCAAAATATCGGCCTGTCTCAAAAAGAATGTGAGCTCAGGGCTTACGAAGCCTTAAGATCCGTGGGCCTTCCGGATGAATGTTTTTATGTATCTCCCTTTGAACTGTCGGGTGGACAGAAGAGAAGAGTGGCCATAGCAGGGATATTGGCCATGAAACCCGATATACTGGTGCTGGATGAACCCACTGCAGGACTGGACCCTGCGGGGAAGAACGAGATACTGGATCTCACGGATGAACTGAAAAGGGACCGCAACATTTCCATCATACTGGTATCTCACTGCATGGAGGATGTGGCGGAATACGCGGACCGTATCCTGGTCATGGATCACGGGAGGCTTAAATACGACGAAAGTCCGGTGGTAGTGTTTTCCCATGTGGAAGAGCTGGAGAAGATGGGATTGTCAGCCCCTGCTGTCACATATATCATGAGAAAATTAAAGGACAGGGGAGTGGATGTGAGAAACAATATCATCACGATCCCGGAGGCCGGAGCGGAGATAATGGCCGCTTTTAAGAGGAGACATCCGTGAAGGGCGTTGTTCTTGGACAATATTATCCCGGGGACTCCCTGATCCATTCTCTGGACCCAAGGGTTAAGATCGTTTCCACCTTTGTGTTCATCATTTCCCTTTTTGTTGTTGACAATGTCCCGGGATATGCGGTGACCGCTCTTTTCCTGGTATCGGCAGTGGCTCTTTCAAAGGTCCCGGTGGCAAGGCTTATCAAAGGGCTCAGCGGAATACTTGTGCTGATGGTTTTCACTGCGGTGTTCAATCTGTTTCTGACCCCCGGGGAAGTGGTTTTTTCATTTTACAGTCTGCAGATCACCAGGGAGGGCATCATTGTCACGGTAAAGATGCTTGTGAGGCTTGTGTTCCTCATCATGGGCTCATCCCTTATGACGTACACGACCACCCCCAGCGCCCTTGCTGACGCGCTGGAGAGCCTTATGAAACCCCTGAAGGTGGTAAAAGTGCCTGTCCACGAGATATCCATGATGATATCCATAGCTTTAAGGTTCATCCCCATATTGGCTGAAGAGGCGGATATAATAATTAAAGCCCAGAAGGCCAGGTGCGCGGACTTTGATACGGGCAGCGTGATAAAAAGGGCGAAAGCCATGATCCCGGTGCTGGTGCCCCTTTTTGTATCGGCCTTCAGGAGAGCCAACGACCTGGCTGTGGCTATGGAGGCTCGTTGCTACAGAGGTGGAGACAACAGGACCAGGATGCGTCCTCTTACCTATTGCGCCCGGGATTACAGGGCCTATGCAGTTGATGCAGCCCTGCTCCTGGGATGTATATTGACGCGGGTGATATTATGAGAATACTTTTAAGGGCTGCTTACGATGGTACGGCATATCACGGCTGGCAGGCTCAGCCCGGTGTCAGCACCATAGAGGGGGAGATAAATAAAGCCCTCAGCAGTGTGTTTGAACAGGATATTCAGGTCACGGGAGGCAGCAGGACCGACGCGGGGGTACATGCCCTTTGTAATGTGGCTGTGTTCGATGTGGACACCAGGATGGAGGCCGGCAAGATAGCTTATGCCGTAAATACAAAGCTCCCCGAGGATATCAGGATCAGGAGTTCCAGGCTGGTGCCCCCTGATTTTCATCCCAGAAAGAGGGAGAGTGTAAAGACATACGAATACAGGATATACAGGGCTGATTTTCCCATGCCGGTGAGGCGTCTCTACACATTTTATACTCACAGAAAGATCGATGTGGCAGCAATGGGGGCGGCCTCTGCATATCTTGAAGGGACCCATGATTTTAAGAGTTTCTGCAGCCCCCACACTCAGGCGGAGACCACAGTCCGGACCATTCATCTCCTGGATGTGAGAGAGGAGGGGCCGGAACTTGTGCTGATAGTATCCGGAAACGGTTTTCTCTATAACATGGTGAGGATCATTGCAGGTACCCTGCTGGATGTGGGTTACGGAAAATATAACGCCGAACGGGTTAGGGATATTTTGGACGGTCTGGACAGGGAACTGGCAGGACCCACTCTTCCCGCCTGCGGGCTCACACTCACCGGGTACAGATTTGTGGATTTCCCTGCATTATAGATCCGGCGCTGCATTATGTATCCGGTACGCGCCGC
>JAILIO010000123.1 GCA_024695225.1 Lachnospiraceae bacterium | reverse complement strand
TTTGGCGGAGAGATGCGGGATGTGGTTGAGAAGGTCACCCTTTTTGACAGGGAAACCGGTGAGATAACCGATATCCCCGGGGAGGACATGGGCTTTGGCTACAGAAAAAGTATCCTGAAGGGCCCGGACCCACTTGAGTTCAGATATGTGATATTGGGCGTCCTTATTTGCCTGAAAGAGGGGGACAAGGACGAGATAATCAAGAAAATGACAGAGATAAAGGACCGCAGGGTGCAGAAGCAGCCACTCACATACCCCAGCGCAGGCAGTGTTTTCAAGCGGCCTGAGGGGTATTTTGCAGGAAAGCTCATAGAGGATGCGGGTATGAAGGGGGCCTTCGTCGGGGGCGCCCAGGTGTCGGAAATGCATGCGGGTTTCATCATCAACAGGGATAACGCCACCTCAGGTGATGTGAAGGCCCTGATCCGCCAGGTGCAGGACAAGGTGTACTCACAGTCCGGAGTGCGGCTGGAGCGGGAGATCATTTATCTGTAGAGAGGTTTAAGAAAGATTTCAAAGAAAGAATTTAGGGAGAGACCTTAGAGGAAGAATTCATAATAGATTTTGGAGAGGCTTCAGAGAGATCTCAGGGGAAGATTCCGGATAGATTTCAGAGAGGTTTCAGAGGGAGAGTTTTGCAATGAGGATAGTCATAGTCACGGGAATGAGCGGCGCCGGCAAGATAACCGCCCTCAGGATGCTGGAGGACGCAGGATACTACTGCGTGGACAATCTGCCCGTGCCTCTTATCGATAAATTCACGGAGCTGGTGTCCATGCCGGGCAGCGAGATCACCAAGGCGGCACTGGGGCTGGACGCCAGAGCCGGTCAGCCCATCGGGGAACTGCCCCGGATACTTCCCGGAGTGAAAAATGAGAACGGCCTTGAGGTCCTGTTCATGGAAGCTTCGGATGAGACCCTGCAGAAGCGGTACAAGACCAGCCGCCGCAGGCATCCCCTTTCCCCGGACGGCGAGGTGGCGGAAGGCATAAAGCGGGAGAGGGAACTTCTGTCGGAGATCAAAAAGGGTGCGGATTACATCATTGACACTTCCGGGCTTCTCACCAGGGATCTCAAAAAGGAGATAGACCGGATCTTCGTGGACAACAGGGAGTACAACAGCCTTATGATCAGGCTGGTGTCCTTCGGGTTCAAGTACGGGATTCCCGCAGACTGCGATCTGGTGTTTGATGTCAGATTCCTTCCCAATCCATTTTACGTGGATAACCTTAAGGTAAAGACCGGACTGGACAGCGATGTGCGGGACTATGTCTGTCAGACCGGGGAAGCGGAGCAGTTTCTGGATAAACTCACGGACATGCTGAACTTCCTGATACCAGGCTATATAAATGAGGGCAAAAACCAGCTGGTGGTGGGGATCGGCTGCACCGGAGGAAGGCACAGGTCTGTGACCATCGCAGGTAAACTGTACGACCGCCTTAAGGACTCCGGAAACTACGGACTCTCTCTCAAACACAGGGATATCGGGAACGGCTGACTATGAGTGAGGTTCAAAATTCATTTTCGGAAAATGTGCATTCGGAACTTCTGGGAATCCTGCCTGAGGCGAGACACTGCATGCTGGCTGAACTGTCCGCCATGCTGGGATACATATCGGGGCTGGAATCGGGATATTTAGTGGTTTCTCACACCCCTCGCAGAGGGGTTCTCAAAAAATGCTTTACTTTAATCGAAAAAGCGTTTAATATGCGCTTTGTGGATTTGGGGGAAAAACGGATCTTCAGTGATCCGGAGTTACAGAACAGAGTAGTTTCAGCTTTGCGTCTGGAAAGCACAGGTTCTGAAAAGGAAAGCCTGCTTTTGAAAAATGACTGTTGCAGGCATTCTTATCTGCGTGGAGCATTCCTGTGCTGCGGTACGCTCGTGGATCCTGCAAAGGGATACAGGTTGGAATTTACGACCAGAAATGCAGAGGAGACAAAAGTCCTCTCATTTGCCCTCAAAGAATTTGACAGTGCTCCATCTGTGGTGGAGCGCAGAGGCCGGCAGGTGGTCTACCTGAAAAACGGCGGAGCCATAGCAGATCTGCTGACGGCCATGGGGGCTTACGTGTCCCTGATGGATCTTGAGAATACCAGAATACTTCGCGGCGTCAGAGGCGATGTGAACAGACGTGTAAATATTGAAGCCGCAAACATTGAGAAGACGGTCAGGTCCGCTGCAAAGCAGATCGAGGACATACGGTATATCGATGATACCGTGGGTTTGAAAGTTCTGCCGGGAGCGCTGTACGAAACAGCACTCATCAGGCTTCAGAATCCGGACGCAAGTCTGGTGGAGCTTGGAAAGCTTATGGACAGACCGGTCAGCAAATCAGCCATGAACCATCGTATGCAGAGGATAAGCGATACGGCGGAAAGGCTGAGAAAAGAGGGAGGAGACAGTGCAGTCAAAAGAAGTAAAGGTAAATCTTAAGGGTGGTCTGAATGCCAGACCCCTGGCGATGCTGGTACAGGTGGCAAGCCGCTATGACAGTGAGATCCATATCGGATGTGACGGCAGAAAGGTGAATGCCAAGAGCATTATGGGCATGATGAGCCTGGGACTTCCCGAAGGACAGGTGCTGGAGGTAAATGCTGACGGGCAGGATGAATCGGATGCCATCACCGCCATCGAGGAATATCTTTTAACAGGAAGCGCTTGATGCGCAGACTCTTCTTTATTTACAACCCGCATGCGGGGCAGAGCAGGATAAAAAGCCAGCTGTCAGATATCTTGAACATATTTACCGCGGCGGGCTACGAGGTGGTGGTCCATCCCACCCAGGGATCCGGCGACGCCCTGGAGTGCGCCAAAAACGCTCCGGCCGGCACGGATCTCATCGTGTGTTCCGGCGGTGACGGCACTCTGGATGAGACTGTCACGGGGATGATGGAGGGCGGCAGAAATATTCCCATCGGATATATCCCTGCCGGCAGCACAAACGATTTTGCCAACAGTCTCGGCATTCCATCTGTCATGAGGCGGGCAGCCCAGGAGATCGTCTACGGGGGCGCCCGGGCGGTGGACATCGGCACCATGAATGACGATTTCTTTGTCTATGTGGCGGCCTTTGGGATCTTTACCGACATTTCCTACAAGACAAAACAGGATATGAAGAATATCTTCGGCCACATGGCTTATATTTTCGAGGGAGCAAGGAGACTTGCTATTACGGATATCAAGTCCAGCAGGCTTAAGATCACTTATGAGGGCGGTGAGTTCGAGGACGATTTTATTTACGGGATGATCACCAATTCCACGTCAGTAGGCGGGATAAAGGGGATAACCGGATCCCGGGTGAGACTGGACGACGGGTTGTTTGAGGTCACCCTGATAAGAAGACCCGACACCCCCCTGGAGATGCAGGAGATGCTGAACGCCCTGTACGACCGGAAGGTTCATTCCTCCTGTCTCATCTCTTTCAAGGCCAGTTCCCTGAAGATCGACGGAAGTGAGCCGGTGGACTGGACTCTGGACGGTGAGTTCGGGGGACATCTGGAAGACGTTAATATCACCGTTATGAAGAAAGCTCTGATGTTACAGGGAATCGGGGCAATGAAGTTTTGACATCCCGGTTTGAGCAGTATTTACGCTTCTTTGCGGGCAGTGCCATCTGTACACTCCCCTGTAAATAAGTGCCTGCCTGGCAGTTCAGTTGTATTTTCCTTGCAAGACATCCTTAATAGGTCTATAATCCCGTCTTTGACAGTTTAAAGAAGCATAAATGCCGCCAGCCCTTATAAATAAAGGGCTGCGGCATTCTTTGATATGTGTGTTGATGTAGCGTCGAAGTTATTTTTTAGTCTTTGAGATTATTTCACGCATTTTTCGTGTAGGAATTATTTCCGTATCTGTTCTGAAGTTAAATATTTCATGAAGATGATCAGTGATTGCTGTTCGCACGTATTCGGGGATATATCCTTCGCCATTGATCTTTAAAAGATTATAATCTCTAAGTGTTTTAATAAGATCATCCGAAGTATATTTCCGGTCTGTCTTCTTTTCGAGGATCCTAAATATCAGAAGTGATAGGAAACAGATAAGAAAGTGCGCTTTTATTCGATCTTCCCTTGAAACGTATACTGGACGAGATTCAAAATCGTTTTTCATGATACGGAATGATTCTTCAATCTTCCAACGCCCCTCGCTTACGGAAAGAATAATTTCTACAGTCTCATCGGTTAAATTAGTACATACAGCATAGAAACCATCATACATCGATTCTGCTTCTATGGCATCTGTGTTCATTTCATAGACTTTGTTCTGTGCGATCTCGCCATCGTTTGTAACGGATGTAACCTTAACAAAACGTGCTGGATCATTGGGGTTCCTGCGCTGTTTTTTTACCTGTTTATTTACGACCATCTTTTCTGCCCGATCAAGTTGAGCTTCACGCAGGGTCTTTTGATAAATGGCATATGAAGGCGAGTAAGTAACGATCATAAGCTGACCTATAACATTAGTTCCATCATGAATACGTTCTTTATAAAATAGTTCATCTTTATAATCCTCGGGGTTTTCGCGTATTATTTGAAAGTTCTTTATCGTTTTTCCATCAGAGAGTCTTTTCCAGTTAGTGTCATCCATTGCGGACAATCGCTCCTTTTCCTTAAGCTTCTTGAGAGATTGTGTGACAACGAATGCTCTGTCATTTATGTTGTTGATTCTTCGATTTGTTTCTGATGCAAGACCGGCGTCAGTACAGACAATAAATCGATTAAAACCAAAATCTTTTATAACCTTTTTCTCCAAAGGCTTTAGTGAGGGCTGCTCATTGGATGAACCATCAAAAAGATCAAACGCAATAGGGATCCCATCGCCATCCATCATAAGCCCCATCTGGACGATCGGATTGGGGCGGTGTTCTTTACTCTTGCCATACTTGCGTAAATCATCAGCCTGTTCGATCTCAAAATAAAAGTTGCTGCAGTCATAGTAGAGGACACGATTATT
The DNA here is from genome assembly GCA_024695225.1 of Lachnospiraceae bacterium. Classification (GTDB taxonomy): domain Bacteria; phylum Bacillota; class Clostridia; order Lachnospirales; family Lachnospiraceae; genus JAEELB01. The sequence continues at coordinate 4,062 of JAILIO010000123.1, read as the reverse complement.
GCGCTTGATCACAAAGCTTGAGTTCTTATAGACCTCAGACTGTATAAAATCCATTTCCTCAGCAAGAATACTAAGTCCACGGTATATATCGTAATCATTGTAATTAGGTGGTTCCAAAAAAGTTTTTGCAACGCCATAAGAAGCACGCTTGCTGGCAGGTTCAATAATCCTTGCATATATCAAATCAGATGTGATCGCATCAAGGTCAAATTTATGCTTATGACGTTTTTGGATGTTTCTGAAGATGTTCTTAAACTTCATAGAGTAATAAATATCCTGAAGGAAAAGATAGCCAGCCTTAAATGTACGTTGTTCATCCGGGATAATCTTTTTTACGGCAGACAACGAAAGAATGACTGGCTTTTCAGAGCGATTCAAGTCATCGACACGTTTTTGTGCCCATTCAATAACCTCGTCCCTGGTCAGATCCATTGATCGCATAAGATTATCTATGCGTCCCAATTTTTCAACATTTTGCGTAGTGACCTTTTTAGGACTGATCCGTATAGATTTTTCAATATACAACCGTTCAATTCCATTATCATTTTTTATTCTAAGTCTCATGTCAAATCCTCCTGTAAGTATTATAGCACATATGCGCTACATACGCTACATAAAAATACAGAAAATTTGACAAAAAAATTAGGCCGTAAAGCCCATAAAATCAACAAATGCTAAAATCAGTCTTACTTACCAACTGTCAAAGACCCGAATAAGTGCCTGCCTGGCAGTTCAGTTGTATTTTCCTTGCAAGACATCCTTAATAGGTCTATAATCACACGTGTTCGGGATCATCGGCAGATGCGTATCTGTATGCTGTCCGTTCCCGGACGGTTGCTTGCAGGCAGCGCGGTGTTCTGTCCGCGCATTTATCTTTGTTCGTATCTTTAGAGGAGGTAGTGATATGCCTTTAGTTACATCGACAGAAATGTTCAAGAAAGCTTACGGCGGCGGATATGCCATAGGCGCATTCAACGTAAACAACATGGAGATCGTTCAGGCTATAGTGGAAGCTGCTGATGAGCTTCACAGCCCCGTGATCCTTCAGGCGTCCGCAGGAGGCAGGAAATATGCGAAGCCCGCATACCTGAAGCATCTCGTTGAGGCAGCAGTCGAGACCTCAAATATCCCTGTAGTCCTTCATCTGGATCACGGCGCAGATTACGCTACCTGCAAGGACTGTGTGGACGGCGGTTTCACATCAGTTATGATAGATTACTCCGGACATTCCTTCGAAGAGAACATTGAAGAGTCCAAGAGAGTTGCAGAGTATGCACACGACAAGGGTGTTGTTGTGGAAGCAGAGCTCGGAACCCTGGGCGGAGTAGAGGATGATGTTTCTGTTGAGGCCGACAAGGCTATGTATACAGATCCCGATCAGGTTGAAGAGTTTGTGAAGAGGACGGGAGTTGATTCTCTGGCAATCGCCATCGGAACCAGCCACGGCGCATACAAATTCAAACCCGGCCAGAATCCCAAGCTGAGACTGGACATCCTGGCAGAGGTTGCCCGCCGGCTTCCCGGCTTCCCCATCGTTCTCCACGGATCTTCATCAGTTCCTCAGGAATATGTAAAGATCATCAACGAGAACGGCGGCGCACTGAAAGATGCCATCGGAATCCCTGAAGATCAGCTGAGAGAGGCTGCAAAGGGCGCGGTCTGCAAGATCAATATCGACTCCGACCTGAGACTGGGAATGACAGCCGGTATCAGACTGCACATGGTGGAGCATCCCGATCACTTCGATCCCAGACAGTATCTTGGAGACGGAAGGAAGAACGTGAAGGATATCGTTGCCCACAAGATCAGAGAGGTTCTGGGAAGCGACGGAAAAGTCTGAGGGAGAGTACAGCTTTAGGCGTAGGCAGTTATTTACATGCCGGGGATCCGTTTGATCGGACCGGCAAAGGGATATCTGCCACATGATAGAAACAAGATAAATAAAAGATAAAAAGAACTGCCGCATCGGTATCCGGTGCGGCAGTTTTGATCTGTCTGCATATCATTGTTAAAGGCTGGAGCGTGATCTAAGGTTGTACCGTGTCCTAAGTCCGGATCATGATCCGGGAATGTGCCATGCCCTAAGGCTGAACCTTGTCCTAGGGCTGAACCTTGTCCTAAGGCTGAACCATGTCCTAAGGCTGGTCCATGTCCTAAGATTGTGCCATGTCCGGAGATTCAGGGCTCAGTTCCAGGATTCGCTCAGGGCGGAGCTGCCTGCAATCGCAAAGATCAGTATAAAGAACAGCACTATCAATATGAATACGATCAGCGTCGCGCACAGATAGGAGCGGGCGAAGTTTCTTACATTTATATTCCGGGTGCCGCCAAAAGAGAATACCAGCATGCAGATGAATCCCACCGTGGGGATCGCGAAGAGTATCTCATATCCCAGATATCCCCACATGGAGATGGGGGAGTAGTCCATGTTGTCTGCGGCCTGTGCGCCGGAATATCCCATGGCCGCAGCGGCGCCTGCAGCGTTTACGCTCCCGTATTGGGGCGAATTGTACTGTGCAGAACCTGCAGACCTGTTCATGGCATCGGGCTGAGGAGCGTAGCCCTGAGACGCAGAAGCGTTGGCATTCGCGGAACCGGGCTGGGGAGCGTAGCCCTGGGACGCAGAAGAAGCGGCATTCACGGCATCGGGCTGGGGAGCGTAGCCCTGGGACGCAGAAGCGTTGACATTCGCGGAACCGGGCTGAGGAGCGTAGCTCTGGGATGCAGAAGAAGCGGCATTCGCGGCATCGGGCTGGGGAGCGTATGACTGACCGGAGGAAGCATTTGCGTAGGTTTTTGATGAATCCCAGGCGGGTGCTGCAGCGGCATTTGTGTCAGGGGTTACAAGATCGCCTGAACTGATGGTGCCGGGCTCAGGAACAGAGCCCATATTTAAGGGATCCTGAGGGGCGGTATCCGAAGATCCCGTAGCGGGAACCGTATCGGAAACCGGCTGAGAGGCAGATGTCTGAGAAACTTCAGCCAGGTTGGCACCGCAGTTTACACAGAATTTTATGCCTTCACTTATTTCTGAACCACAATTTGGACATTTCATGTTGATTACCTCCTTTTAAAAGATAATACCATAACGAAAATATATGATACAATAAAAAACCCCTAAAAAGGGAGGATGCCGGGTGTGGATAGTACCACACCCGGCAGTATTATGAAAAAGTCTGAAAGCAACTTGTCGTCTTATTTATTTATCTAGACTATACCGCATGCCTTTTAATAAAAAATGCAAAGTTCGTTAATAAAATAACGACAATTTGTAAACAAATTATGAACGAGCCTCAAACCCGCATACGGCGTTGAAATTCGGAAAAATTAAAACCCCGGAAGCCTTAAAACTTGAAAGAAATACTGAATACAGATATACTATCATATATGTTTTGCGGAGGAAGCACTAATGGCAGGCAGGATACTCATTGTAGACGATGAAGAAGTATACCGCACTCTGTGCATGCGCGTTCTTGGCAAGAAATACACTGTGATGAGCGCATCAAATGGGACGGAGGCACTGGATCTGTTCAGGAAGTTCAGACCCGGTCTCATTTTGGTGGATATTTTGATGCCCGGCATGTCCGGATTTGAATTCGTGGAGACTCTGGACAGGGAAGGCCTTATCACGGATATTCCCGTTGTATATATGACCAGCGACGACGCCGCAACTTCGGAGCCTGAGAGCTTCCGGCACGGCGCAAATGATTACATCCACAAGCCCTTTGTGCCAGATGTGCTGGTGCAGAGGATCGGCAACATCATGCGTTACGAAGAGACCAAGAGGGTTCTCCGGAAGGACGCGGATGTGGATGAGCAGACACAGCTTCTGAACCGCAGAGCCACTATTGCTGCCGTGGATAAAAGGATGGCGGATCCTCTCGGCACCTTCATGATGCTGGATATCGATTATTTCAAACAGATAAATGACGGCTACGGCCATGAAATGGGCGACCGCATTTTGGTTGGTTTCGCAGACGTCCTGAGGGCCGTGTCCAGAAGGGATGATGTCATTGGCAGGATAGGCGGCGATGAGTTCATTATGTATCTGGACGGCAAGTG
>JAILIO010000097.1 GCA_024695225.1 Lachnospiraceae bacterium | reverse complement strand
TGATCGTGGATGGACGCTTCCCGGTGAAACAGCATGATCATCGATGTGAAGATATACATATCGACTTGAAGACATGATGATCGATGTGAAGACATGATTGTAGAACTGAAGGCACGATCGTCGACATAAAGATATGATCATCGATGTAAAGGCATAAAAAGGAGATGTGATGGAAAACAGCGAATACGCATTCTTTGCAATGATGGCCAGACTTAAGTGGATAGACCGCTGGGCCCTTATGAGGAACTCGGACAATGAAAACCTTTCGGAGCACTCCCTCGAAGTGGCCATGCTGTCCCATGCTCTCTGCATCATCGGGAATAAAAGGCTTGGCAAGAACCTGGATGCGGGGATGGCCGCTGTGATCGGAATGTATCACGATGTGTCGGAGATCCTCACAGGGGATATGCCCACCCCCGTGAAATATCTGAATGAGGATATAAAGGAAGCATACAAAGATATTGAAAAAGAGGCTGACCGGAAACTTTTGAGCCTGCTGCCCGATGTTATGAAGGACGAATACAGCAGTATCCTTATGCCGGGGGATGAGTATGCATACGAAAAGAAACTTGTAAAGGGGGCAGACAAGCTTTCCGCGTACATCAAATGCGTTCAGGAGAAAAAAGCCGGAAACGACGAGTTCAGGGATGCTGAGCTGTCCACCATAAAACAGTTGGAAAAAATGGGACTTGAGGAGGTTGAGATATTTATGGATGAATTTTTGCCGGCGTATTCAAAGACATTGGATGAGATAAGACCATGAGCATACCTGTGATCTTTACCGGGGGGAATTATCCGCTTTTGAGAGTGACCGCAGCCCAGGCGGCGAAATTCAATTCCACGGTGTATATCATAAATAATGACAAGGAGCATGACTGCAGGGACATTCTGGATGCGGACAGGATAGTGCCCTGGGACTCGGTCCGCTCTGAGAAGATAGAACATTTTGCCAGGGTGTACAAAAACATCACCATCTACGGAGAGTGGTTTAATTACACCTCCAATTTCAGATATCTTGTGACGGAAGCCTTTATGAGAGAAAGGGGATTTGAATATGCCCTCCAGGCGGAGCATGATGTCATGGATTTCACTGATTTTTCCGAACTTCAGCACATATTTGATCAGGGGTATGTGATGGCGCTTCACGATCCTGAGAGGAAAAAACAGGGATATCTGGATGTCTGGGCCGGACAGGCCCTCTGGTCTTTGGATGCTCTTTCAGACTTTAACGATTGGTGTATAGACATGTATGAGAACCATTTTGAGGAGCTTAAGGAAAGGAGCCGGGGGAATATCTGTGACATGTCCACGAATTCCCTCTGGCAGCAGGATTATGTGAAAAAGCACGGAGAAGGCCTTATTTATAATATGTCCAGGATAAGGGACAACGGGGTGTTTGACCACAATCTGTGCGCGGACTCTGAAACTGAGGATTCGAAATTTCAATTCCATGAGGTTTACCGGCTGAAAAAATGGGTGATGAAGGACGGGGTGCCGTATTTTATCTCGGAGGATGGGCAGCTGATAAGGGCGCTCACCATGCACTTTAACGGGCAGGCAAAACAGCTGCTGACAGGTTTTGCGGAAACCGACGGGAACCTGAGAAAAATGCTCAATACCCCTGAGGGCAGGAAATACAAGGCATCATGCCATAAACAGTTCAGGAACAGGATCGTAAACGGCGTGAGGAGAAGGCTTCCCGGTGGGAAGAACAAGGTCTGATCGCAGGGGCTTTGGATATCATGGGCTTTGGGCTTAAGGACCTTTTGATGTGAATATTATGGATATCCGGTTTCCGGATTCCGGATTCCGGGAATTACAGGCCTCAGTGACGTTTGATGTCAAAGTCTCCGGATGTCAGGGCTTCCCTGATCTGATGAGTTTTGCCATCTCTTCATAGGAGGGCAGTTTATAAACTGTCCTGGAATCGGAATGATATATGATCTCGGATTCTTTAAGGCTCTCTGCAAAGAGGGAGTTTTTTTCTTTTTCATCAAACACACAGCAGACCGGGCCTGAAGGGTGGTCCGTTCCGTGGGCTTTCATCTGAAGGGAAGGGAATACGCTGTCAGGATCCTCTATCCCCGCATCCGCTCCTCCTTTTATGAGATAAGGCCAGACATGGACCTCAATCCTTCCGTCTGAAAGCTCTGTCAGCACATTTCCGTTCCAGAAGGTAGAGTAGGCGTAGGAACATCCTGAGTCTTCAATGGCTTTTGCTATGAGTATGTGTTCCGCAGGAACCCTGTCCGGTATGTATTCTGCATAGGTCATGGCGCCGCAAAGGGCTGTCAGCGCAGCTGCAGAGTACAGCAAAGGCTTTCCTGCGCGGATGAATCCCGGCGAGATTTTATCACTCCCTTCAGAAATGTCATCTCCCTTCCGGATGTCTTCCAGACACAGGAGGATCAGAGGCAGGGAGTAGATGGTTATCTGCATATTGTACCTGCTGGAATTGGAAAAGCCGGTGAGACAGATGAACAGGGTGTACACGCAGATAGCAGACAGGAAGAAGGTGAGGATCAGCTGTGCTCCCGGATGGATCTCACGGCGTTTCTTTATGAGCCGTACCACGGAGATCACGGTTAAAACTATTATGGCAAGGGCCGCCAGATCGCATATGACAAAGGGTGACAAGAGGCTCCTGTCTGTCCTGAAGCCGTAGGAGGTCAGATAGCTTTTGATAACGGTCTTCAGATTTTCTAAAGAGAAGCTTAAAGTTATGCTGTTGTCGAAGTGGGAGAAGGTGTATACCGAAGCCAGGGCTTTATTTGTCAGATAGCCTGCGCCGGACAGCAGAAGGCACAGGGCGGATGCAAATGAAAGCCGTCTCTCCCTGAGGATCATGGCTGATACAAGGAGGGGAGCCACGAGGCACAGTATCTGTCTCGGACCCTCCACACAGGCCGCAAAGGACAGGAAAGCTGCGCCGCAAAGGGACAAAACCCCTGCAGGCACATTTCCCCTGTCCCTGTATATATTTATCAGGGTTATGACCCCAAAGGAAATGGCTATGTGGGGGATGTAGTAGGAACCGAACATGACATAGTGGAAATAAGCCCCGGAAAGGGGCAGTACCACAAGCCCCGACAGCAGTATGGACTTTTCCTTTGAAAGACCTGAGGATCTGCCGAGGGCGTAGGCGCACAGTTCATAAATGATCACCAGCAGGGTGCTTCCAACGCTCCTCACAAGGCGCCAGCTCTTAAATATATAAAAAAGCGGGGCAAATATGACCTGACTGTTCAGGAATCTGATCTCTGTGGAATAATACCAGTTCACGGACATTATCCCGTGTTCCCTTGACATGAGCTCGGACAATATCAATTCCCCTGCGTCATCGGAATCCACAAGGGATCCGGAGTACATGTACATAAAAACAAAAAATACAGCGGTCAGCGCCGCCGGAAATAAAAGCATTATCCTGTGGGAGATCTTCCTGTCCATGGGGATTATTCTATTTTAGCCCGGCTTTCTTGTCAATTTACAGTATCAAATCCCATGTGATATCATTATCAACTGTTGGGACAGGCACCCGGAAACC
>JAILIO010000079.1 GCA_024695225.1 Lachnospiraceae bacterium | reverse complement strand
GATGCAAGCCCATTACACTTGTGTGATGGGTAGTTGACATCTTCACACCCATATCTCCGCATCCACACATTGGATCGCATATCTTCACATCCACATGTTGGATCGCATATCTCCACGAAAACAAATATATCGCTCCGGACTCAATCCTCTATGACAGTGCCATACCAGCCGGCATCAGGCTTTGGAAGTTCGTCCTCCTTTGACAGAGAATCCATCAATGCCTTTTCAGGATCGTCCGTGTCATTGATCCCGGGAAGAAGATCAAAATCCACCAACCTGTATTCTCTAACATCAGGAAGATAAGGTCCGATCAACGAATTATATTCTTCTTCTGTGATCTCACCATTGTTTTCAGCTTCCGAATTTCCGGGATCATAGTATTTATATCCGGTTTTCTCTTCGGAATCAAAACTGTATTCCAGGTTCAGGACTTCAACAGTCACCTCTTCCTTCAGTTCACCGTCCTTGAAACACGCGGCTCTGGTAAAGGTTTCACCCATACCGGTATAATAACCGAACATAACCCCGGTTCCCTTTTCATACAGAGCTTTTCCAAGACTTCCAAATGTTTCGATCTCTTTAACTTCGCCCTCAACATATGTAAGGAAATGAACACCTGAGGGATGGGATGAATCAAATACCACCGCAAGTTCCGGCATCTCATCATCATCCAGATGGATCATGGCATATCTGCAGTCCACAGCGAAACCGGAATCAGAAAAATTGTCCCCATCCTTCATGTATGCAACATATGCGCTGACTGCCTTCTTTATATCATCGTCGGAGACACTGCCATTCCCCTTATCCTCCGAAACCTGCCCTGCAGATAACTCATCAGCATTCTGCGCCACAGTTTCCCCTGCAGAATGCTGCGCCCCCGGATCCGCGTCTGACGCCTGTTCTGATGCAGTTATTTCCACACTCTGTTCCTGTGCAGTCTGCTCCGCCGCAGGCTCACTCACTTCCTGTCCTACGGCGTTACCCGGGACAGCGCTGCCACAGCCTGCAAGCAGACCGGCCCCCAGGCAGATCGCCGTGACCGTTTCGATCATGGTTGCTTTGTACAATCTTTTTTTCATCACAAAAAACTCCTTATAAAAATTACAACAATTTCTCTCATCACTGCAAACACTTCATTTCACTGCCAACGCTTTATCAGAAATTCCGGCAGGAAAGGTCTTTGATCAGCGAGGATTATATCACTCTCTGACCCTGTTTTCCACCTATATCGGCAGGTTGATCCCCATCCCTCCGGGTTTGCCGTCTATATCAGCAGAATCCTCACCCCTCCGGGCTTGCAGTCCATATCATCAGGATCCTCGCCCCTCCGGGCTTGCAGTCTACATCAGCAGGATGAGCCTCACAAGAAAGGCAACGATCCAGGCTATCAAGCACTGCCACAGGACAACCCCTATGGCCCATTTTGTGCCCAGTTCCCGTTTAATGGATGCAACCGCTGCCACACAGGGCGCATAGAGCAGGCTGAATGCGAGCATGGATGCTGCAGATACCGTATCGATAGCTGTTCCCACCTGTCCCTTAAACAGTATCTCCATCACAGATACCACACTCTCCTTTGCGATAAAACCGCTTATAAGCGAGGTCACTATTCGCCAGTCCCCAAGCCCCAGCGGAATGAACACCGGCACAAGAACACCCGAAAGTTTTGCGATCAGGCTCTCTTTTGAATCGGCCACCATATTGAAATGCATGTCAAAACTGCTCAGGAACCACACAATGATAGTGGCTACAAAAATGATGGAGAAAGCTTTCTGTATAAAGTCTTTGGACTTTTCCCACAACAGCTGCATCACACTTCTGGGACTCGGGAACCTGTAGTTTGGAAGTTCCATCACAAAAGGCACCGGCTCTCCTTTAAAAACAGTCTTTTTGGTAAAGAGGGCAAATAAGATACCGACAGCCATTCCAAGCACATACAACCCGGTCATGATGATCCCGCCTTTTCCGGGGAAGAAGGCATTTACGAAAAAAGCATATATGGGAAGCTTTGCCGTGCAGCTCATAAAGGGTGTCAATACTATCGTCATTTTCCTGTCACGCTTACTGGGAAGAGTCCTTGTGGACATGACAGCGGGGACAGTACATCCAAAGCCTATAAGCAGTGGCACGATACTGCGCCCGGAAAGACCTATCCTCCTGAGGAGCTTATCCATGACGAAAGCCACTCTCGCTATATATCCGCTGTCTTCCATGATCGACAGGAAGAAAAACAGTATCACGATTATTGGAAGGAAACTGAGTACGCTTCCGACACCTTCAAATATTCCATCGATGATAAGACCTCTCAGCACCTCATTCAGATGGTTTGCTGTCAGGAACATATCTGCTTTTTCTGCAAGAATACCTATCCCCGTCTCCAACAGTCCCTGCAGATAAGCCCCCAGAACATTGAAAGTAAGGAAGAACACTGCCGCCATGATCAGTATAAATACGGGGATTGCCGTATATTTCCCGGTGAGTATCCTGTCGATCCGGGCGCTGCGGATCTGTTCCCTGCTCTCCCTGGGTTTTCGCACACATTTTCTGCAGACTTTATTTATGAATTCAAAACGCATATCCGCAATGGCTGCGCTTCTGTCAAGCCCGCGTTCTTTCTCCATCTGAGATACGATATGTTCTATAGCTTCTTTTTCGTTGTCATCAAGGGCCAGCCTGTCGATTATGAGCTGATCCCCTTCGATCACCTTGCTGGCGGCAAATCTCAGGGGTATCTCTGCATTTATGGCGTGATCCTCGATCATATGCATCACCGCATGCAGGCATTGATGCACTGCCCCGCCGTGATCATCCTTTGAACAGAAATCCTGCTCAAGGGGTTTTTCCTGATACTTTGCTATATGAATGGCATGTACAATGAGTTCATCCACTCCCTGGTTTTTGGCTGCAGCTATTGGCACCACAGGTGTCCCCAGTTCCATTTCCATGGCGTTGATATCCACAGACCCATGATTTCCCGTGAGTTCATCCATCATATTGAGTGCCACCACACAAGGCACATCCATCTCCAGAAGCTGCATGGTCAGATAGAGATTCCGCTCCACATTGGTGACATCCAGAATATTTATGATGGCTGTGGGTTTTTCCTCCAGAAGATGATTTCTGGATACGATCTCTTCGCTGGAATAGGGGGACATGGAATAAATCCCGGGGAGGTCAGTGACAAGGGTGTTTTTGTGTCCCCGGATCTCACCGTCCTTCCTGTCTACCGTCACGCCGGGGAAATTGCCCACATGCTGGTTGGAACCTGTGAGCTGGTTGAAAAGAGTGGTCTTGCCGCTGTTCTGATTGCCTATGAGGGCAAAGGTCAGAGTGGTCCCTTCGGGAAGAGGATTTTCCCCTTCCTTCTGATGGAAAACCCCCGGTTCACCAAGTCCGGGATGTCTGCTGTGCACACGGTTTTCCCTGATCTCTGTGAGGATGTCCTCTTCCTCAAGTTCTGTCACTTCTATC
>JAILIO010000069.1 GCA_024695225.1 Lachnospiraceae bacterium | reverse complement strand
TATCTTTCTTGAGCCTGTACTCACAGCCGGTAATACTGATGACAACAAACTTATATGGTATGTGAGGGGCAGCGCTGTCAGCATTTCAGATTCCGGTTATCTCATAGCGCACAAGAGTACCGTGAGACCTGCGGAAATATATGCAAAGATGGGAAATGTAGAGAGCAGGCATATAAAAGTCTCTGTTTCCGAAGGGGACGATGTCCTTTGTATGCGGGAATCCTCCGTAAGGCTTTATCGCTCTGACGATGAGACAAAATATAATATCCGTCTGTCTTCTGTATCTCCTGAGATGAAAGTCAAGTGGTCCGTGGACAGCGATGATGACCATGAGATCTCTGTTGAAAAGTCCGGAAATACCGGGGCTAAAGTGGTAATCCCCGCAGGATACACGGGACACTTTAATGTACTGGCTTCTTCTGAAGGGGTTTTGCCTGCAGAGTGCGAATTTTCGGTAGGTCTTGTTGAACCCGCTGAATGACCGGGGTTTTCGGGGATTGATTTTTCCCCCTTCGTATGATATTTTTATCTTGTTGTGCAGACGCAGCACGATTGTTCTTTTCCGGGCACTTCGCCTGATCTCAGCTTATGTGAAAAATATTTTGGATTTGTGTTGACAAATCCGAACATACGTTTTATCATGTAACACGAACACATGTTCAAACGAAAGGATGGAATGATTATGGGAATGGAAAACGAAGAAAAGAAAAAAGCTCTTGATGCTGCTATTTCACAGCTTGAAAAAGCATATGGCAAGGGAACTGTCATGAAACTGGGGGATTCTTCGACTTCTCTCAATGTCGAAACGGTATCCACAGGTTCCATAAGTCTGGATGTTGCCCTGGGACTGGGAGGTATTCCCAAGGGGAGGGTCGTGGAGGTATACGGACCTGAGTCCAGCGGAAAAACCACTCTCACACTGCATATGATCGCCGAGGTGCAGAAAAGAGGAGGGATAGCCGGATTCATTGACGCAGAACACGCTTTAGACCCGGTATATGCGTCCAATATAGGCGTTGACGTTGATAATCTCTATATTTCTCAGCCTGACAGCGGTGAACAGGCCCTGGAGATCGCAGAGACCATGGTCAGATCGGGAGCTATGGATATAGTTGTCATCGATTCGGTGGCAGCTCTCGTCCCCAAGGCAGAGATCGATGGAGATATGGGGGATTCACATGTGGGTCTTCAGGCCAGGCTCATGTCCCAGGCTCTCAGAAAGCTTACAGCGGTCATCAGCCGCACAAATTGTATCGTTGTTTTCATCAACCAGCTCAGGGAAAAGGTGGGTGTGATGTTCGGCAATCCGGAGACCACCACAGGCGGAAGAGCTCTCAAATTCTACTCATCGGTCAGACTGGATGTACGGCGTATAGAATCGCTTAAATCCGGCGGCGAGGGGATATGTAACCGCACCATGGTAAAGGTTGTGAAGAACAAGATAGCGCCTCCCTTTAAAAACGCGGAATTCGATATTCTCTTCGGAAGGGGCATATCCAGAGAGGGAGATATCCTGGATCTTGCAGCCGACAATGACATCGTTGATAAGAGCGGCGCATGGTATTCCTACAACGGAAACAGGATAGGACAGGGACGAGACAATGCAAGGCAGTATCTCTATGACAATCCGGATATCTGTCTTGAAATAGAGCAGAAAGTCAGAGAACTTTTCGGACTTCCTGAAGATCCCCTTTCAGCCAATGCAAAAAAAGCAGCGGAAAAGAACGATCAGGGAGATAAAGCAGAAAAGAAGTCCAGGAAGAAGGCTGTAGAAACCGTTGAACTCAGCGATACAACAGAGAATCCCGGTGACAAATGAAAAAGACACTGGAAGAGGATGATATCCCGGGGGCAAAGAAAAAAGCTCTCTCCCTTCTCAAAGACCGTGATTACACTGAAGCCAGACTCAAAAAGAAACTCCTCGATGCAGGAGCTTCTGAAGAAACAGCCTGCGCTGTTGTCCTGTGGGCAAAGGAATGCAGGTATGTGGATGATGAACTTTACTGCAGGATGTTCATAGAACAGCAGTGTGAGAAAAGGTCCAGGCTTCGTATCAAAAACGATCTTATGGAAAGAGGGATTTCCCGGGATGTTGCAGAATCGGCGCTTTCGGCTTTTCCTGACAACGGACAGGAGTTAAAAGCTGCAGTCAGCAAATTAAAGAGCAGGCATTTCAGACAGGATGATACCGACCCGGCATATATAAAGAGTACCGCAGCCTATCTCTTCAGACAGGGTTTTTCTGGAGAAATTGTCAGGGCGGCTATGTCACTTGACACAGACGATGCTGTGAATTAAAATAAATCAGTATGTGTTTCGTCTTTGTGAAACGCATACACTGATGTGTTTGAAAGTATGAAAACTTTCGTACATATAGACTGTGGACAATGACAACTGAATAAGGAGGTGCTCCTGTAATGTCAAATTTGTTATGGATCATTCTGATCATTGCAGCCGCCCTGGTTGCAGCCGTTGTAACCTATGTGATCACCAAGTCCCGTTTGACCAACGAGGCGGAGGGAAAGATAGGCAGAGCGGACGAAAAGGCCAGGCAGATAATCGACGAGGCTGTGAGGACTGCAGAAGAGAAGAAACGGGAATCCCTGGTGGAGATCAAGGAGGAGTCTATACGCTCCAAGAACGAACTGGAGAGGACCAGAAACGAACAGGAAAAGGAACTTAGAGAACGCAGAACTGCAGTGGAGCGTTCCGAGCACAGGATCTCCCAGAAGGAAGAGAACATCGAAAAGAAATCGGATGCCCTCAACCGGAAGGAAGAAAACCTGATCAGCCGCGAGGAAATGCTGAACAAACAGCGAGAGGAGATTTCAAAGCTCAATGAGCAGAGATTACAGGAACTCGAACGGATCTCAGGTCTTACTACTGAACAGGCAAAGGAATATCTGTTAAAGGCAGTGGAAGATGATGTGAGGCATGAGTCAGCCATGATGATCAAAGAGATGGAGGCTCAGGCAAAGGAAGATGCTGACAGGAAAGCAAAAGAATTCATCGTTGATGCTATCCAGAGATGTGCAGCAGACAATGTTTCCGAAAATACCATTTCAGTGGTACAGCTTCCCAGCGATGATATGAAGGGTCGTATAATCGGCCGTGAGGGAAGAAACATCAGAACACTTGAACAGATGACAGGGATAGATATCATAATAGACGATACGCCCGAGGCGGTTGTGCTTTCCGGATTTGATCCTGTCAGAAGAGAGATCGCCCGTATAGCCCTCGAAAAGCTGATAGTTGATGGACGTATCCATCCCGCCAGGATCGAAGAGATGGTTGAAAAAGCCAGGAAAGAGATCGAAAGCGAGATGAAAGAGGAAGGTGAAGCTGCTGCTCTTGAAGTCGGAGTGAACGGCGTACATCCTGAATTGATAAAGCTACTGGGAAAGATGAAGTTCAGAACCAGTTACGGACAGAATGCATTAAAGCATTCTGTGGAAGTGTCACAGCTTTCCGGTCTTTTGGCCGCAGAACTTGGTTTTGATGTGAGACTCGCCAAAAGAGCAGGTCTTCTTCACGATATAGGAAAAGCTATCGATCACGAGATGGAAGGTTCACATGTACAGTTAGGCGTGGATCTTTGCCGTAAGTACAAGGAAGGCCCCATCGTTACAAACGCAGTGGCGTCCCATCACGGTGATACCGAACCTACATCACTCATATCCTGCATAGTTCAGGCTGCTGATGCTATTTCAGCTGCAAGACCGGGTGCCAGAAGGGAAACTCTTGAGACATATACTAACAGATTGAGCCAGCTTGAAGATATCGCCAACGATTTCAACGGCGTTGATAAGTCATTTGCTATTCAGGCGGGCAGAGAGATCCGTGTTATGGTGGTTCCTGAGCAGATTTCTGATGCAGACATGGTCTTGCTGGCCAGGGATATTTCAAAGAAGATCGAATCAGAACTTGAATATCCCGGACAGGTTAAGATCAATGTTATAAGAGAAAGCAGAGTAGTTGACTACGCAAAATGATCTTTTAGGTCAGAGTTCTGCAACTTTTTGTCAAAGGAGAGGTACCGACAGATGGGATGTCTGTCGGTACTTTTTTTTTTGAAAAAACAGGCAAAAATCGTGTGGTTTACATAATATTCGACCATTCGCGCAACTTTAGATACCATTCGTGCAAAATCCCTTGAATTGATGATACGGTGTATGTAATAATGCTTTTGTCGATAGAGATATCGCGATCACATCTGGTGTATCGGTCATTAGCACCGCTGCACTCTGGTTACATACTTATTCGGCAGATTGTCTATGCCGGGTTTTTCCGAAACAGGAGATCGGCCGAATGAGTAATGTGACTTCTATCTGAGACGAGATCTGAAAAAGATTTCGTCTCTGTCGTTTTGTGACAATATTTCTCTTATAAAAAACAAATAAGACTTAGAAATAACTGTAAAAAGGAACAAATATACTTGAATGGATCATGTATATCAGGTGCTTTACTCGCTTGATATGTGCTGATAAATTAAAAACTGTTAATGAATGATTTATTTTGACATTGAACATAAAAAAGACTATAATTTGCTCACTATGAAAAAATACAAGGAAATGACCAAAGAAGAACTGAAAAAAGAGTACGATTCCCTGAACCGCAGGTATAGGGATGTGTGTAAATCCGGTATCCATCTGGATATGTCCAGAGGTAAGCCTTCAATAGAGCAGCTTGATCTGTCCAGAGGCCTTTTGGACACGCTTTATGCGGATGCTGATCTCAATGCGGAAGATGGCATGGATGTTCGTAATTACGGCGGACTGTTGGGCATACCGGAAGCTCGCAGGCTTATGGGCGACATAATGGGAGGTGTTCCCGTAGAAAAGGTCATCGCCTGCGGAAATGCGTCTCTTAACATCATGTACGACTGCGTGAGCAGGGCATACAGTCATGGGATAATGGGAAATACTCCCTGGCATGAGCTTAAAGAAGTTAAGTTCCTGTGTCCCGTTCCCGGATATGACAGACATTTTAAGATCACTGAATACTTCGGCATAGAGATGATAAACATACCCATGCTTGAAGACGGTCCGGATATGGATAAAGTCAGGGAATATGTTGAGAAAGACCCTGATGTAAAGGGTATCTGGTGCGTTCCCAAGTATTCAAATCCGGAAGGCACAGTATATTCCGATGATGTGGTCAGACAGTTTGCGGCTCTTGAACCTGCAGCCCCTGATTTCAGGATCTTTTGGGATAACGCCTACTGCGTGCATCATCTCTATGAGGACAGCGCTCTTCAGGCTGAAATACCTGATATAATCGCTGAATGTGAAAAAGCCGGTCATCCGGATATGGTTTATGAGTTCTGTTCTACCTCAAAGATCTCATTTGCAGGGTCGGGGCTTGCGGCCATAGCCACTTCTGTCGCAAATATCGAAGACATAAGAAAAGGATTTTCGGTCCAGACCATCGGGTATGACAAGGTGAATCAGCTGAGGCATGTCCATTATTTTAAAGATATAGAGGGCGTGAAGAAAAAGATGATGGAGCATGCTTCGATACTCAGGCCCAAGTTTGAATCCGTTGAAAACGCTCTGGAAGAAGGCCTTGCAGGGCTTGATATCGGCACCTGGACAAAACCTAAGGGCGGCTATTTCATTTCCTTCTATTCCATGGACGGATGTGCAAAAGAGATAGTCAGAAAATGCGCAGTAGCCGGCGTGAAACTCACAGGAGCCGGGGCCACTTATCCTTATGGAAAGGATCCCAGAGACCGGAATATCAGGATCGCGCCTTCATTTCCCACGACTGATGAACTTAAACAGGCTACGGAGCTGTTTGTGCTCTGTGTAAAGCTTGTAAGCCTTGAAAAGACACTGGAGTCTCTCGGATGAAGGAAAAGTACGAGAGAGTCGGACGGGAGCTCGTGGGTAAAGGTACCATAGTTGATTATTACCACGACTCCATAAAGATACCGGATGGCACTGTTGAGACCTGGGATTTTATCGATCACAAGGGCGCAGCAGCGGTGCTGCCGGTCCTTCCCGACGGAAGGATCGTTATGGTAAATCAGTACAGGGCTGCTCTGGATTCCTTCTGCCTTGAGATCCCGGCAGGCGGGTACCAGTTCAGGGGAGAACCTGAGATGGAAGCTGCAGTCAGGGAGCTGAAAGAAGAAACGGGCTATACCGCAGGAAAGATTGAAAAAATACTGGATATCAGGACTACTGTGGCTTTTTGCAATGAACGGATAGCCATATTTCTGGCTACGGATCTCACTCCGGGAGAGCAGAATCTGGATCCCGATGAATATCTTTCTGTTGAAACATATACACTTGATGAACTCATTGACATGATCTCAAGATTTGAGATTGTGGATTCTAAAACTATCTGTGCGATAATGTATTATCGTGACCATATAAGTCAACACCGCATTTAGACAGTCTCATTTCAAAAAATCAAAATATAGTAGATAGACATAAAATTGACCGACCGGATAAAATAAGTGTTGATTTTTCCTTAATTTATGCGTATAATTCGCGGTGTACGCATTATTCTGATTTACATAATACTTTCTAAGGATGGTTTAACCAAAGCTTGGATGAGATCATAGAAAATTTTATTCGCTATATCACCGCCAGAAAGGGTGCTTCGGTCAATACAGAGCTTTCTTACAGAAGAGATCTGAAGAAACTTGTCGCTTTTGCCAAAGACAAGGGGATTGATTCTGTCTCTGAGATCGACGGTAAATGCCTGAGCGACTACATTGACCATCTCGGTCAGGCAGGTCTCTCTGCATCGACCATATCCAGGAATATAGCTTCCATAAAGACCTTTTACCACTATCTCCTTCAAAAGGAACTGGTGTCTGAGGATATCTCTCTTTCTCTGAAGGCGCCCAAGGTTGAAAAGAAGGCGCCGGGTATCCTTACCGACGAGCAGATAGAGGCTCTTTTGTCTGCACCTTCCGGGAACAACCCCAAAGAGATCCGTGACAAGGCCATGCTGGAACTTTTGTATGCTACAGGTATCCGGGTCAGCGAACTGATCACTTTGAAGGTGAACGATCTGAATATGCAGATGTCTCTCATAATGTGCAGAGGTTCCCGCAATGAAAGAGTTATCCCTTTTGGACGAGAAGCCAGAAAAGCCCTTTCCAAATATATGACGGAAACCAGAGACCAGATCCTGGGGGACAAGGAAAGCGAAGTGCTTTTTGTAAATATGAGCGGTGAGCCCATGAGCAGGCAGGGTTTTTGGAAGCTTATCAAATCTTATTCAAAAAAAGCCGGCGTTGACGGAGATATAACTCCTCACACTTTACGGCACTCGTTTGCTGCACACCTTGTGAAAAACGGCGCAGATCTGCACAGTGTTCAGGAGATGCTTGGGCATTCCGATATCTCCACCACGCAGATGTACGCTCGTCTGGTATCTTCAAGACTCAGGGATGTATACGACCGCGCAGATCCCAGAAAGCTGTGAATAAATGTATTTAAGTGATTGCCATATGCATTCTTCCTTTTCGGGAGATTCCGATGAACCCATGGAGAATATGATAAAAGCTTCCGTTGAAGCAGGGCTTGATGCCATATGCTTTACGGAACACGAAGACCGCATTCTCCCATACAATTCCAAACGAAACGGCGACTTTGACTTCAGGTGTTTCTGGCTGGATGTTCCTCCATACAGAGATAAAGTTTTTGAACTCAGGGAAAAATACAAAGACCGCATAAAGGTGGGATTTGGCATTGAGATCGGCATGGATCCGGATGGGGCAGAGCACAATAAAGCTCTTGCAGGGGAGTACCCTTTTGATTTTATCATCGGTTCAAACCATTACGTGGACGGTTACGATGTGTATTACAGGTCGTACTGGGAACAGGGACCTGCCGAAAGGCAGATGGGCAGATATTTTGAACGCACCCTTGAAAATATAATGGCCTTCCAGGAATTTGATGTACTGGGGCACATAGATTTTGCCGCCAGATATATCCCTGAGGGAAATGAAGGCCTGTACACCTATGAAAGATATCACGATATCATTGACAAGATACTCAGATTTCTGATAGAAAACGGAAAGGGTCTTGAAGTAAACACCAAAGCGCTCAGGGTGGGGATGAAGGAACCACATCCGTCGAGGGATATTCTCAAAAGATACAGGGAACTGGGCGGGAAGATCGTGACAGTCGGAAGCGATGCCCACTCCGTAAAAGAAGCCGGCACATTTATCAGAGATGCGTTCAGTATCCTTAAGGAATGCGGCTTTGACGAATATATGGTTTTTACAGGGAGAAAGCCTGAAACGCACAGGATCGAGCTTTGAAGACAGATCAAAATACAGTCAGGAGGGAAAGATGTCATTTGTTTTTAAAAACAGCCTGCCGACACCGGCAGAGATAAGGGAACAGTATCCGGTTTCAAAGGAACTGCTGGAGATAAAGAAGCAGAGGGATAATGAGATCGCAGATATCCTTATGGGCAGAAACGACAAGTTCATGGTGATAATAGGTCCCTGTTCCGCAGATTCGGAAGATTCGGTACTGGACTATGTGAGCA
>JAILIO010000066.1 GCA_024695225.1 Lachnospiraceae bacterium | reverse complement strand
AAATAAGGACGCGCTTATTTCCACTGATGCGGATGAGTGCACTTTCGGTCTCTTGCGTTTTTCTGTCATGTCAAATCTGGGCAGATACTGGGCGTCTCCCCAGGAAGTGAAGATCAGGCTGAATGAGGACAGCTTTGAGGTGGAAGGACTGGACGCCGGGAAGACCGTCTATGTGAGAGATGACAGGGTTCAGGACGCCTTTCCCTATGTGAAGAACGGGGATGGAGACAGTGCAGATCTCATAGGGAATTCGGAGAGCAGGGGGGCAGGAAGCGATGCGGCAGGAAATGCCGGAAGTTCTGCCCGGGCATCAGATGAAGCTCTGCGCCTTGTGGGCCTTTGGAGGGAGAAGGACGCGGAGACCCCGGTGTATCTGGAGTTCAGCCCTGACGGAAATATCCGCCTGTACAGAAAAGCTCCCGGCAGGGAAGTGTATCTGGGCTGCGGCACCTATGAGATCCCGGAGGACAACAGGCTCCGGGTAAACTGCAGCAGGCTGGGGTACGGGGCAGCGCCCGTGTTTTTCGAAGACGACTATCAGCGAACGAAGGACGCGCTTATTATCATACCAGGGCCCGATCACACAGGGGATGATGATATCTTTCCTATCGACCATTCCATAGAGCTTGAACTGACAGATCCTGCGGAGATCCCCGTGGTGACTCTTGGGGACGCCCGGGCAGCAGGGCTTGATGAGGAAGCTGATTACGATGTGTATGATGTTTCGGAAAAGCCTTTTTACGGAGTGTGGGTGTCTGCGTCAAAAGACCGCGATGAGGCGGAGAAAACCCGTAAAAAGCTGTGCGAAGTGAGTCCTGAAGCGTCTGTCATATATACCCCCGATTGGGAAAATCTAAGCTCGGATCCGTATTACTGTGTGACTGCGAACAGATGCAAAACGAAAAGCGATGCGGAGGAACTCCTGAAAGCTGTGAAGGACGCGGGCTACAAAAACGCGTATGTGAAGGAATCCGGAGACCGGAACAGCAGGACAGTGTATTTTACAGTATATACACGCGATGCCTATGAGTTTCTGTCAGACCGTGTGATAATAAAGGCTGTGGTGGTTGAGAATCTGGACGACGGCCGCACCGAGACCAGGGATCTCTTTGTGGATGAGGGAACCCGGTTTGATAAAAACTGTGATATCTCGTCTTTTGAAAACTATGTCAGGGGTGACACGCCCCTTCAGTGGATGACGAAAAATAAAGACATGGATCCGGTCTCAGAAGATCCATCAAAACAGGGGTACGCCCTTATTGGGGTCTTCAAAGCCACGGTGTACGGGCCCAGGATCGACACCCTCATCAGCTGCGGCTGGTGGGACTGAGCGAAACTGCGGTGCATGGTCCCGGGATAGACAGTCTTGTCAGCTGCGGCTGGTGGGACTGAGCGAAACTGCGGTGTATGGTTCCGGGATAGACAGTCTTGTCAGCTGCGGCTGGTGGGACTGAGCATTACGGCGAGGCCTGATCAAAAGATAGATTCGTTTCGCTTAAGTTTTGTCTCCTAAGTAAAGTGTATCAGATCAGAGGATATGCAGAGAATATTAATCCGTAGCAAAAAGTGGTCGGTTTTACTTAAAAAAAGACGCTTTATGATAAATTTATCTATTTTTTACCCCTTTTTAGGTTGTTGCAAGATGTAAAGAGTGCTATAATGTCCGATGGGAAATTTTACTGTGAAGCAATCACAGTATTAATTGATCACGAAAGGTTTTGGTCCATGTAGCCGGGACATTTCGGGATTAGAATAAGGTCGCGGTAGTTGATATATAAAGGCCGGGATTTTTGAACTACAGAGGGATGACAAGGGAATTCGGCTTTTATTGACGAAACGTTTCGCGTCCAAAGTTGGTCATGGAGGAAGGGTTATAAATGCTTTGATCCTTCATGGCAGGGCAACCCGTTGGAACGTAGTTTGAAAGGAGTAACAAATGAAGGCATTAACCAGTATCAAAGGGAAACTTATTCTTGCTCTGGTCAGTCTTGTTGTGGTTCCTGTCCTGGTCCTTTCGATCATCAGCATGGTGATATCGCTGAACCAGGGAAAAGCTAACGCAGATGAGATCAATAACGCACAGGCTCAGCTGGTGAGTCAACAGCTGGAGACGATCTATGAAGCGAATTTTGAGGCACTTAAGGCGTTTGCCGCGTCGTCAGAAACCATAAATTATCTGGAAGGAAAAGAGACGGGAGCAGACGTTGAAGAGGATCTGCTGAGGCAGATGACTCTTATAGACGAAAGCATGAACGACGGCAATTCAACAGCACTTTCCGATGCAACGGGACAGCAGATGGTCAGGACCATTGGAAAGCTTGTGAATGTTGCAGAGCGCGATTATTTCAAGCAGCCTATGGCCGGCGCACCTCATTATGTTTCGGATCTGATCGTTTCCAAGTCCACCGGAACTGCTATCGCAACATTCTCAGTCCCTGTTTACAACATGGACAAGACAGCCACTATCGGTATAGTTCAGAGAAACTACAATGTGGGCGACCTTCATGAGCTGGTGGCAGGTGATGTCACCCAGGACAAGCAGGAAATAGTCATAGTGGACCGTACCGGAACCGTTGTTGCCCATTCCGGCAGAGAAGTAAACACCGAGGACCCTGAAAAGCAGGATCAGAATCCTTTCTATACGGAATCTCGAGGCTCCACCGCCGAGGGACATTATGTGGCACCCTTCGCAGGAGATACATGGATCATTTCCTGGGAGAAGTTGGCCAGCAGTGAGTGGGTCGTGGCATCCTGCCGTGTACAGGAAGTCGCCCTTGCAACTGTGTATCACACAGTTATGATACAGGGTATCTTTGGAGTCCTCTTTATCATAGCCGGCATTATCATCGCATGGATCTTTGCAAACAGTATCACGAATCCCCTTTCCGAGGTCGGAAATACTCTTTCAAATCTTGCAGAAGGAAAGTTCCGTAAGGTAGAGGGATATGACAGGAGATCTGATGAGTTTGGCGTGATCATAAAAGATACCAATGATGTGGTTGAGAAACTGAAAGGCATCGTGGGACAGATATCAAACGGCGCCGGAGATGTGGACAATGCGTCGGATGAGCTGGCAAATACATCCTCCAGGATATCTTCAAACACCGAGAGCGTTTCCCATGCGGTGCAGGAGATCGCCACAGGCGCAACCCAGCAGGCAGAAGAGATACAGAATGCCACAAGGAATATCGAGAGGATAGAAGAGGCAGTGGAAAGCGTCCAGACATCCGCGCAGGAACTTTCCAACATCGCAGACAGGATGCAGGTTGCTTCATCCGATTCTGCAAACAGCCTGTCTGAACTGAAGGAAAGCTCTGAAAATATGAACCAGGCCATCAATGGCATATCCGAGAAGATCAGCGCCACAAGCGATGCTGTCGGCAGGATCAACGGCATGGTAGAAGCCATATCCAGTATAGCTTCCCAGACCAATCTCCTTTCACTGAATGCTTCAATTGAGGCTGCCAGAGCAGGTGAGGCCGGACGTGGATTTGCAGTGGTTGCTGAAGAGATCGGAAAGCTGGCCCTTGATTCCAACGATTCAGCCAACAAGATCAGGTCAGAGATGGATGCCCTTCTCAGCGAATCCCAGGCGGCGGTTAAGATGGCCGACAATGTTCAGAAGAACAATGAGAAGCAGCAGGAAGTTATCGAGTCTACATTCGTAAGCGTTAACAAGATGATAGAAGATATCGCAGTCACCACCGAGAAGGTGGAAAAGATATCACAGGATGCAGACGCCTGCGTATCCGCCCAGGCGGTTGTGGCAGATGCAATGAGTTCACTTTCAGCCATATCGGAAGAGAACGCCGCATCCAGCCAGGAGACAGGGGCTTCTATGGCAGAACTCACAGAGACGGTTTCGTCCCTGTCAGACAGCGCCCGTTCACTGAGAAACGTGTCCAGCTCACTTTCTGACGAGATCGGATTCTTCAAATAAGAGAGATCTGCAGTACTGAAAAATAAAGACTGAACAAAAGACGGGGCCGTCGCACATTGGTGCGGCGGCTCTTTTTGGAAAATAAAAACAAAGGCTGTTTTCACATTCGCGGTTGAAAAAATTTATGTACGATAAAAATTTTTTCAGAAAAAAATTTTTGCAACTTGGTTGCAGTTTATATCCCCTGAAATATGCAATCCTGTTGCATTTTGAAGCTTTTCACACACCTGTTTTTATCCTTAAAAAAGCCAAAAAATCATTAAATTTATGGGCTTTTCAGGTTTACAAGTCTGAATTTATGAGTACAATGAAATGATGGTTGAGGATAGA
>JAILIO010000050.1 GCA_024695225.1 Lachnospiraceae bacterium | reverse complement strand
CAACACTGAGAAACAAGAAATCAAACGCAAGCCTCTGTGTAAAGTGCGGTAAATGTGAGCAGCATTGTCCCCAGCATCTGGAGATCAGAAAGGAATTGGGAAATGTGCGCCGCCGCTTTGAAAATCCTATCTACAAGATCGGAGCATTTTTTTCAGGGAAGATAATGAAGTACTGAATAACGAAAAACTGGGAGCAGGCCGTAGCGGAAAACCGGGTAGAGTATATAGACTACCCGGTTTTTGTTGTTCTGCATTTTACATACTGAATAATTTGGAATCTGTTACTCAGCCTGAAACGGAGACATCTTCTGTGCAGTTCCATCCCATGCGTGATATCAATGCGTTCAGATCCCAGTATTCTTCATCGTCACGGCTCCAGATCTTTGCAGGCACGGAGTATAAGCGGTTTATCACGGCATCCCGTCCGGCATATTCCTTATTTACGAAGGAATCGGTGAGTACTGTGGAAAACGCAGGAGCGTTCGCCGATGCGTCTTCTGATGTGCTTGCAGGAGCATATGCCGATGCGTCTTCTGATGCGCTTGCAGGAGCATATGCCGATGCGTCTTCTGGTGTGCTTGCAGGAGCATATGCCGATGCGTCGTCTGATGTGCTTGCAGGAGTGTATGCCGATATGTTTTCTGATGTGCGTGATTCTGCATCTCCGCAGATCACAGTGCCGTACTGCTTCCAGCCCAGGTTCTCCCTGTCCTTCAGGGAAACGGTCTCCTCTGTTTCCGGCTTTGACCAGTCGCACACGAACTCTGCCCCATC
This sequence comes from Lachnospiraceae bacterium, assembly GCA_024695225.1. Taxonomy (GTDB): domain Bacteria; phylum Bacillota; class Clostridia; order Lachnospirales; family Lachnospiraceae; genus JAEELB01. Next base: position 10,093 of record JAILIO010000050.1, on the reverse strand, counting down.
TTCCACAGTGACTTTGGTGTTAATAAAGGCGGCCTGGTTGTAGTATCCCTTGCTCCAGGGAGTTCTGCCGAAAAAGGCCTTTGCACCCCTGAGTACAGTGACATTGGAGTTCAAAACCACAAGCCCCTTCCCTACAGTGTCTGTTATGGTCATCCTGGGAGCGGTGAGATAAGCTATATTGCTGCCCGGAGTTCTGTAGTTGTCGTAGACTGCCACGAGATTGCAACGCTCTATCAGAAGGACCCGGTTGTGCTGTTCTGTCCAGAGAAAATCTGTGTCCCCGGAGATATAGCAGTTGTAGAACCAGGACTTGCCCTCAATGCGGATAGTGTCCTGGTGTCCCTTGAAGAAACAGTTGTAAGCGGCAAAGGTGCCGTGACTGCTGTACATTCCAAGGGCTTCGCTCTGGGAACCCTTGGGGTCATTTATGCGGCTGTATGTGTTTTCAAAGCCCATGTTTTCAATGATGAAATTTCCCCCGGCGATGTTCAGGAGATTCCGTGATTCCTCGGAGGGGTTGTTGGAGGTCGAGTTTATAAATTCCACGATGACGCATCCGGCACCCTTAGAGTAGTCAGGTGTCCCGGAGTTCCCAAACTCTTTTTCTCTTGCGGATCCTATTTCTGAAACAGCCCCCGGGTCTTTTGATGAATGGGATCCAAGCCCTGTCATTCTTATAGTGCCGGAACCGGCGTAGTACAGGAGTTCCCTGTAGGTCCCGGGAAATATCTCTATATGGAAATCTTTACAGGCGTTATCCCCTGACTGGGCGTGGTTGAGAGCCCCCTGTATGGTTGTAAAGTCCGGCACGATCTGATCTGCAGGACTATGCGTGGTATTTGGATCGCCGTCAAATGATGGCGCCTTACAGCAAGTGATCATACCCTCCGGGTCAAACAGATCCGTTGCCACCCTTATCGCTCGGTCTTTTATCTCAGGCACATTCTCCCTGGTTGTAAAACTCCAGCCTTCAGAAATGCCGCAGAATTTATTCCCGTTGACGGTGCCGGTGACCGCGCCATCTGTTATGACGATGTTGTAGGTCCTTCCGGTCTTTAGCGTTCCCGGGTGGGGCCGCAGATAAAGCGCCCCGGATACCCTCTTTGTGGGAGGGAGAGCAACTGCAAACTGGCTGCCCACATTGAAGGTCATTTTTTCTGCGCCGTCGCCCCCAAGGGTTGCGGTTTCCTTTGAAAAGCTTATCTCATCTATCAAGTCTTCATTTTCATAGATCCTCACAGATCCATCTTTTTCGAGTACAGGTTCACGGTCAAAGCCTGAGATGACAAGCCCTGTATCTTCGATGATGTCTGCAGCGCCGGCTTCAGGATAGAGTGAGAGACCGTTGGGCGTGAACTGCGTACCCTTTTGAGAGGAACTGCTCCCCTGATCGTTTTTATTTACATGATCTGGATCTGAAAGGTTGGGTGCCATAATGATAACCTCCATAGTTATGATGACCGGATGTGAAGATCGGCCAAATGTTTTTTATAAGGGCTTCGACAGATAAACATTATATCAGATACTCAAAGGTTTTTGCGATCCGGGTCTCTGTTGTGAGTATGTTGCTACTCCGTGGTCCTATATGGTAAAATGACTATGTGTGTAGAAGTAAACGAAGGTGTGCAACGCAGGGAGTCAGCAGAATTGTTGCTGTGCAGGACATCACAGAGATCTGACAGAGAAGATTTGTGCAGGACATCACAGAGATCTGACAGAGAAAGCTCCTGCGCAAGATAACGCAGGGACTCAGGCGAAATCCCTGCCGGGGCGGATCGCAGGCGGCCGCTTATATATTTGGGAATGCAGACAAAGGAAGATAATTCATATCAGAGAAGGTTTTCACCGGCATTTGCAGTCTGTCTGGCTGTGCTTGTGGCGGTCTTTATTTACATGTTCTTTTCTGAACTCCTGAATCAGAACATGTCATTTTCCAATGGTTACATGGCTGTGGAATACAACGAGGGATGGCAGTATGTCCTGCCGGACGGGAATATAACCCCAGCAAAGATCCCCGGGAAGCTTAAGACCGGGGACGAACCTGTGACCATAGAAAATATTGTCCCCGATGACGCTCTGGCAGGGGATTACATCGCAGTCAGGGCGGATCGTCAGGATATAGATATCTATATAAATGATGTTCTCAGGAAATCATGTCCCAACGTTGGAAAGACATATGTCCTTGTCAAGATTTTCCCTGAAGACTGTGGCGAGAAGATTGCCATACGGTTCACCAATCATTCCGTGACAGAAAGGATCCCTGTATATGATATCTATTACGGCGAGGAAGCAGGGGTCTGGAGGATGATCGCGAGGGATTCCGGAGGCAGGATGTGTGGCGCTGTGGTTACGTTTTTCTCTGCCGCATTTCTCCTTCTGGCATCTGTGTATCTGAGCATTCGGGATCATATGCTGAGCGATCTTTCATTTCTCGCACTTTCCGGGCTGGCGTTTGGGACCTGGAATATACTTTCCAATATACTGCCGCAGTCTGTCGGGCTGGACAGCATTGTATCCTATGACGCTTCGTATTACACTGCCTGTTTCATGCAGGCTCCCCTTATAGTTTATATAGCCAGATGCAGGAGAGGCCGGTTTGATGTGATACTGAGCCGTATTTTATGGTTTGACCTGATCTCCGGAGCATTGCTCTCCCTGTTAAACATCACCGGAATCGCAACTTTTATGGTGACATGGCCTGTAGTGGCTGTGATCCAGGTAATAGTGGCGGTTATGGTGGCATTGCTTTTTGATCCGAATGAGTTCAGATATCATATGAAAGATCAATGGATCATCTTTACGGGGTTCATGTTCTTCTCTGTAGGAAATATTCTGGAGGTGCTTCGAGTCCTGTTCTTCCAATTCAGGTGGCTGGCGGGCGTGAGCGCATACGGCATGTGCGCGCTTATTATTTTCGCTGTGATAAATACCCTTATCGGATATTCCAAGTCGCGGTCTGAAAGAGATACGGCCCTCAGGCTTAAAGAGATCAGGAGCAGTTTCCTTGCGGCCATGTCACATGAGATCCGCACGCCCATAAACAGCATCATAAGCCTGAACGATGCCATACTGGAAGAAGAGAAGGACAGCGAGGTGCTTTTGCATTCCCGCATAGTGAAGGATTCCGCCGGGGAACTTCTTCTTTTGGTAAATGATATCCTGGATATTTCCAGGATAGAGGCCGGGCGTTTTCACAGGGTCACCGGGCCCATGAGATTTTCCGAATGCGCAGCTGGGGCGCAGGCTTCCTGCCGCGATCGGGCCAGGTCGGTGGGGCTCACTATTGATGCATCGGGAGTTGACGACAACGGAGAGATTCTGATAGGAGATCAGCCCCGTATAGAAAGTGTTCTTAAAAATCTGATCAATTTCTTTATTGCAGGTTACAGGAATGAACAGGCCATATCCCGCGGGAGCATGAAGGGTAACGGCACCATTCTGGTTTCATCCTCCCCTGCGGAAAAAGGTCTCTATGTATCTGTTGAGAGTGGAGATATAAAAGTGAAGAACAGCGGTGTGCTTGGAGACAGGGATGTATATACACTTGCTGCCCAGATGATACTTGAGATAATGGGTTCAAAGCTTGTGGAATACAACGATGACGCGGGAAAGACCAGCGGTTTCAGTTTCATCCTCGATCTGCCGAAATCTGAAGACAATGGTAAGGCAGGAGATGATGCGAAGCAGGAGCTTAAAGATATAAAGATACTGACAGTAGATGACAACAGCGTCAACAGAGTGATGTTCTCCAGAATGCTTGAAAAGACCGGCGCAGATGTGAGGGTGGCTGCGTCCGGACAGGAAGCCCTGGATGCTGTTAATGAAGAAGAGTTTGATGTGATCCTGATGGATGTCAAAATGCCCGGCATGAGTGGAACAGAGGCTATGAGGGAAATAAGGGCGAGAAAGCAGATACCCGTGATCGCATTTACCGCAGAAAATGATCCTGTGGAGCAGGAGAAGCTCCTGGGAGAAGGGTTTAACGCATGTCTGTCGAAACCGGTGGAACCTGACGTGTTGTATGCCGCGATCAGCCGGCAGCTTTCGAGGAAGGTATGATAAGCAAAAAAGCATATCAATTCTTACTCATATTTATTGTGATCCTGGGCGGGATAGCGCTTTATGTGGTGCTTGCCAACGGGTTTATTAAGAATACGTTTTTTGAGGGCGAGCTCAGGTGTGAAAGCCTCAATTCAGGATGGGAAAGGATATACAAGGACGGCAGCAGGGAATCTGTGACCCTGCCTTCATCCCTTAAGAGCGAAGACGGGTTTATTACCCTGGAAGCTGTTCTCCCGGAGATCGAGGAGGATGGTATGTATATTTCGGTATACGGGCTTCAGCAGGATGTGGCTGTGTTTATTGACGATGAACTGCGCACTATCTACGTGAACAGCCGTGCCGTAGGGTATGATGGGCTTGGCAGTGACGGAAACCTGCAGGCCAGAGACGGAAGGCCCTCTGCAAACGCGTATCTCTTCTGCATGGTCGGGACCGCAGACAGTGGATCAGTCATGCGGATCGAGATGTATTCCAACGCTTTTTATGACAGGAACGCCGGGGAGATCTTCCTGGGAGACCAACTTGGGATATGGATCCATTATTTTGCCCGCAGGATGGCGGTGGTGATCGCTGCGCTCACCATGACATTTATCGCCGCCATCACCATGATAATGCTCGCGATCTACTCCCTTAAAGCGAAAATAAGATCCCCCCTCGTCTATCTGCTGACGGGAGTTCTGGTGATCGGATGCTGGAAATTCCTGGACAATCCGGTAGATAATCCCTTCAGACAGTTTATTTTCAATGATGACGGTTCAGCCCAGAACGCAGCCTATGTGATGGAAAACTTCATGATCATTCCCATTCTGTGTTATATCGACAGTATCCAGGATGGCCGGTATCACAAGATATTCAGTGCTGCCGAATGGATATCTGTCATGTCGGGACTCGTGGCAGTCGTGCTGGATATCACTGAGATCGTCTATTATTCACAGTACGAGCCGGTGCTGGTGACGGTGGTCATTTTGTCCATTTGTTTGATAGTCTTCAGTCTGATCATGGATATTGTGAGAAAACGGGTGAGTGGGTATCTGCTGGTGGTGTCATCCCTTGGGTTCCTGGCGCTTACAGGCATTATGGAAGTGGTGGCGCTGTATTACACAAGCTTTAATATGTTCTCCGGATCCGTTGTTTACGGACTTCTGGTGGTGATGATCATGGCAATATTGAACACCTGCATTGAACTCTCCACGGCCAGAGCCGAAGTGACGGCTGCTACAAGGGCTTCTGAAGAAGGACGCAGGTTCCTTTCCGGTATGAGCCATGAGATCAGGACACCTGTAAATACGATCCTGGGTATGAACGAGATGATCAGGCGCGAGACCGCAAATGATCTGGTCCTGGAGTATTCCATGGACCTCAGCAACGCAGGCAATACCCTTGTGGCGCTTATAGATGACATAATCGATTTCACCCGGATGGAGAACGGCAGGATAGAGATGAACGAAAATCCCTATCAGACCGCTTCTCTGTTCAACGATGTCTGCGTCCTGATGGAGCGCAGCGCCGCGGACAAGAAACTGGATTTCAATCTCAATATTTCTTCCGATATCCCTGCGGGCCTGTGCGGAGACGTCTCCCGTATCAGGCAGATCATGCTGAATATATTGACAAATGCCGTCAAATATACGGAAAAGGGCAGTGTCACCATGGAGGCCAGAGGGGATTACAGGGACGAAAGATTTATTTTCAGCTTCTCCGTAACAGACACCGGCATGGGCATAAAGAAAGAGGAGATGCAGTACATCTTCGACGCCTATTCCCGCGCGGATGAAGGCAGAAATAACAGCATAGAAGGAACGGGGCTGGGCCTGGCCATCACCAAGCGACTGGTTGAGACCATGAACGGGGAGATCCTGGCAGAGAGCGTTTACGGGGAAGGGTCCACATTTACGGTGAGGATACCTCAGAAGGTGTCGGATCCTCGTCCTATGGGCGAGTTTGTCAGGACTTCCATGAGCAGGGTCCGTGACAGGGACGCCCTTGCAGCCTTCAGGGCTCAGGGGAAGCGGATCCTTGCAGTTGACGACAATATGACGAATCTGGTGGTGTTCAGGGGACTTCTGAAACACAGCCGCATGCGCATAGACATAGCCACTTCCGGCCGGGATGCCCTCAAAATGCTGGCCGAAAATGATTACGATCTGGTGTTTATGGATCATATGATGCCCGGGCTGGACGGCGTTGAAACGCTGAGGCTTCTTCGGGCAGAAGAAAATAACAGGAACAGTGAGACTCCCGTGGTCGTGCTGACCGCAAATGTCATATCAGGCGCCGAGCAGATGTATCTGGGAGAAGGCTTCGCTGCGTATCTGGCAAAGCCGATCGCCCATGCAAAGCTGACGGCGGTCTTACAGAATTATCTCAGGTGATCCCACAGAGAACACGAAGATTCTTACGATGAAACCATTGGTACATGTCTTACAGAATTGGCTCAGGTGATCCAGCAGAGAACTTTGCGATCGTGCGTTTACAGTTGAAACAAATTGAAAAAGGAATATAGTTGTTGAAGGCAGTGACAGTCGGGACAATGGTTGCGGTGTGCCGATCAGAACGGGGAATTGTCTGAAACCGGCAAGATCACCCATATGTAAATAAATGCCCGGACTTAAAAGATTAAATGGACTTGAAGGATTTAATGGACTTGAAGGATTTAAAGAACTTGAAGGATTTAAAGAACTTGAAGGATTAAATGGACTTGAAGGATATAAAGGAATAAAACTATGAACATGCTGACTCTCATATTTGAAATGGTGGTTATATTCATACTGGTGATGGTGGGATACATCGCCTGCAGAAAAGAAGTGTTTGATGAGCATGCACAGAAATCCTGCTCGTGGATCGTGGTGAACGTATGTAACCCTTGCATGATGCTGAACGCCGCCATATCCCTGGACCACCGGATGTCGATGGCGACACTCATAGAAGCCATACTGGTTTCGGGTTTCATGTTCGCAGTTTTGATCCTGGGGGCATTTCTGATCCCGCCTTTGATGAGGATTCCGGATAAAGAGAGATACACTTTCAAAATGTTGTCCATTTTCGGGAATATCGGATTTATCGGACTGCCTGTGTGTTCTGCAGTTCTTGGAAATGAATCCCTGATCTATGTGACAGTGGGCTGCCTCCTCTACAACCTGATCTTCTACACCCTGGGCATATATGTTCTCTCCAAGGCAAAGAATGAGTCGGAGGCTGAACCGGGGCAGGATGATGGTGAGTTGCAAAGCCCCCGGCCCGCAGTGGCAATGTCGGAGATTAAGACCGATAGCACACAGGGAGCAGAACTCAGTGCAGCATCAGACAGGAAAGCTGAGAGCGCTCCGGGAGCAGAATTCGGTGCAGCATCAGACAGGAAGACCGGTAGCGCACAGGGAGCAGAGATCGGTGCAAGTTCAGACAGGAAAGCTGCGAACGCACCGGGCAGCAGGGCAGAAGCGAAAAGCAATTTCAATATACGGGAGCTCTTCAATATGGGGACCATCAGCTCCGTCATCGCAGTCTTTATTTACCTGTATGACCCGCAGTTCCCCATGATAATAAATGATGTGGTCGAGTATTCCGCCAATGCCACGGTGTTCCTGTCCATGGCGGTCCTCGGGGGAGCGCTGGCCCTGTCCGGCTTCAGGGCTCTTTTCGGAAATAAGAGAATGTATCTGTTCCTGCTGATCAGGATGCTGGTGCTGCCTGTGGTGATCGTTACGGTGCTCAGGGTGTTCATCACAGACCCGCTGGTACTGGGGACTCTGGCGGTCATGTCATCGCTTCCCGGAGGGAATCTCCCCCTCATGCGGGCAAAGGAGATCGGGCTGAACGGAGAGGAGCTTTCCCAGGGGATCCTCCTGTCCACAGCCGCCTGTATCTTTACGATCCCTGTGGTCTGCGCATTCCTGTGAGGATTCAGACAAGATCCGGTGTTGTGACCCCGATGTGTAAATGAGGCCCGGTGCTGTGGTCCTGATGTGTAAATGGGATCCGGGATGCGGCCCTTTGAGGACGCAGTATGTGTCTGTCCGGAGATACTGTGATATCATTTCTTCAGTGTGAGCGTATTTTGATTATGATGAGAAGTGAATAGTCTCTCATCCGGAGATTTGGATATATATGAAAAAACTGATGATAGCAGTTGCCGTCACCCTGGCGGTGCTGGCGGCCGTAACCGGAGTCACGGCGGTAGGCCTGATAATCAGATCGGGTCAGGGGCGTGATGCAGACAATATATGGGATGAGCAGACGGGAAACGACCTGGATCAGGGGCATAATCCCGATGGTACCGGACCCGATGGTGGTTCCGGAGAGGGTTCTGATGAGACAAATGAGGGACAGGGGAACGGTGATCTGTCAGACCCCGAAAATGCAGCTCCCGGCGGCGATGAGTATGTGCTGCCCCCTGAAACCCCGCTGGCTTCCATGTCTGAAGAGGGGATAAATGCCTACGCAAAATATCTTCTCTCCAAGATGACCCTTCAGCAAAAGCTCACCCAGATGATGATAGTGACCCTTCGCTCCGACCCTGACAATACCTATCTGACGGACGGGTTCAACGAGGAATACGAGGCTATCTTCAAAAAATACGGCTTCGGAGGGGTCCTCCTGTATCTGGGAAATATCGACAATATCCCTCAGACTGTAAAAATGACAGACCGGATACAGAAGGCCGCCTTGGCGTCTGAACTTTCGATTCCCATGTTCGTGTCCGTTGACCAGGAGGGCGGATATGTGAACCGCGTGATCTACGGCAGCGTGACCCCGGGAAACATGGCGATTGCCGCCACAGGGGATCTTAAAAATGCCGAACTGTGCGCCGGGATCATAGGAAAGGAAATAAAGGCCCTTGGCTTCAATGTGGACTTTGCCCCGGTCTGTGACGTGAATAATAACCCCAACAACACTATTATTGGCGTGCGCTCATTTTCCGATGATCCGCAAATGACTGCGGACTATGTGGGTGTGTTTGTGGAAGGGCTTAGGGAGCAGGGGCTTCTCACGGCGCTCAAGCATTTCCCCGGTCATGGAAATGTGGCCCAGGACAGCCACACCGGCCTTCCCATGTCCGGGCTGGATATGGCAGGTCTCAAGGAATGCGAGCTCATCCCCTTTCGGGAGGGGATCGACCGGGGCGCCGATATGATAATGACCGCCCACATTCAGTACCCCGAGATAGAGAAGAAAACCTACATCTCAAAGCAGGACGGCAAGGAAGTGTATCTCCCGGCAACCCTGTCTCACAAGATCCTCACGGAACTCCTTCGGGATGAGATGGGCTTCGAAGGGATAATCATTACCGACGCCATCGATATGGATGCCATTGAGAACCATTTCGACCGGGTGGATGCCACTCAGATGGCAATAAACGCCGGAGCGGATATAATACTCTGCGCCATGAACCTGTACAAAGGAGACCGTGTAAATACATTCCCTACAGAGGAAGAGTACCTGCAGAAACTGGTGGAGCGCGCGGAGATCGGCGCCATCGACCCGCAGAGGATAGACGAGTCGGTTATGCGGATCCTCAAACTGAAGATCAAGCGTGGGATCATGGACATAAAGCCCATCGCGGATCCCGATGAACATGTTGAAAAGGCCATGGGGGAGATCGCCACGGAAGAGCATCAGAAGACCCAGTGGGACATAGCTCAGCAGGCGGTCACCCTTATGAAAAATGATGGCGTTCTGCCTCTGGACGGCGGCTCCGGTGAAAACATTCTTCTGCTGTATCCGGAGGAAAAGAGAAAAGCCACCTACGAATGCTGTATCAGCAGGCTTCGCGGGAAGAGGCTTCTGACGGACAGTCATATCGTTTTTTATAATTATGAAAAATTGAATGCAGATGACGAGGCGTTCAGACAGGAGATGGAATCCGCAGACGTCATCATTATCGTAAGTCAGATGGCCGTGAGAAATAAGGAACTCGCAAGGGCTATGGATTCAGCCCGTGAGGCCGGGAAGAAGACGGTGCTCATGTGCATAAATCTCCCATACGATGCGGCCTGTTATGGAAATGTGAACGCAGCGATGTGCTGCTATCTCA
>JAILIO010000292.1 GCA_024695225.1 Lachnospiraceae bacterium | reverse complement strand
TGAAGGACTTGCAATGGACTATCCTGTCCCTGTCACGCTGATAGACAGTCCTTATATCGCACATGTCATCCGGGTACTTCCTGCCACCGGAGCGGGATGACCTGGCGGCGTAAGGACTCAGATATTCGTCTTCTCTTTTTTCAGTTTCTTCTCTGATACAAATGCCCATAATTTAATTATTACACACGCCTTCTCAAATTCCTTTTTTGACTTGGAAAAAATTTAATGATACAATGATGACCCATAAGCGCCTTTCGGAAGGTTCGCCGGCGGGTCCTGCGCGGCGGGAACCCGTGAACCGTGTCAGGGCAGGAATGCAGCAGCACTAAGCGGTGTTTCCCGGGTGCCGCAGGAAAGCCTGTCGGCGGGCCCCCCGAAGGGCGTTTTTATTTGCGCTCATTTTTCGGATTTTGCGGTAAAATCGGGATCCTTTCTCTTTCAAAGTGCACAAAAAAGACTGATGGTGATCTGATATTTTAAGGTAAAAGGAAATGCTGGCGGTGGGGATCGAACCCACACGGGTATCACTACCCACGGGATTTTAAGTCCCGGGCGTCTGCCAGTTCCGCCACGCCAGCTTTTGGAATAAAAAAGCCTGCGCAATGCGCAGGCAGCTCCACTCGTAGAATATGGATCCTCAGGGACTCGAACCCCGGACCGATCGGTTATGAGCCGACTGCTCTAACCAGCTGAGCTAAGGATCCATGTGGCGCTTGAAGCCCGACCGAAATAATATATACCAGTTATATGCCAAATGTCAAGGGAATACCTTATCAGATTTTATTTGCATTTTATACCGCAAATGTATTATCATTGCACAGTGTTTGTTCACTGCAGAGAAAGGAAACCGGGATAAAATGCCCCTGCGATCCTTTGGCAGAGTATTTGGATCGCACAGATATTGATAAATCATTTGACAGAAAGGCACTGATCATGTTCAGAATTATTTGTCTGGCCGTTGGATACTGTTTCGGCCTGCTCCAGTTTTCAATAATATACGGCAAATTAAAGGGTTTTGACATCCGAAAGGAAGGAAGCGGAAACGCGGGCACCACCAACATGCTCAGATCAAAAGGTGTCAGCGCAGGGCTTCTGGTGTTTCTGGGGGATCTCTTAAAAGCCATAGTTGCCATACTATTGATGTACTTTATCTGCCTGGGCCGTGTACCTGACAGCGATCTGTATATCGTGAAGATCTGGACTGCTCTCGGGGTCATACTCGGACACGATTATCCCTTCTATCTGAAATTCAAAGGGGGCAAAGGAATAGCATCCACCGGGGGTGTTGTCATAGCCTGGAACTGGACCTTTATCCCTGTGGGGATCTGCGCCTTCTTTATCCCCTACCTCATAACCAAATATGTCTCCCTGGGTTCTCTCTGCATGTATTCGGCTTTCCTTCTGCAGACCATCATAATGGGACAGGCAGGACTTCTGGGGGAGACCACCCAGGCAGGGCTCATAGAGATATATGTGATATTAGGCGCCATGACTGTCCTTGCCTTCTACCAGCACAGGGGAAATATAAAGCGGCTCCTGGAAGGCAATGAACGGAAAACATACCTGTCCGACAAGAAAAACAAAGTAAACAAAAGCTGATATCAAAGTTCCTGAACCTTGTCCAGATGAAATGAATACAGCACGAGGGACTTGATCTTCTTCTCTCTGCCTATGGCCTCTCCGTAGAGTTCCAGCTGGAACCTGTATCTCTCCTCCAGTTCCGCCATGGTGCTGACCCTGTCGGTCTTGTAATCCAGTATGACCACGCCTCCGTCCTCTTCCCACATGGCGTCTATCATACCCTGCATTATGGCATTTGTTTTTCCGATTCCGGCTTCGTCACTGCCGTGGGCGAAGGACACAAAAGGCTGTTCTCTCTTAAGCTTTCCTTTTTTGTATGCCTCTTTCATCCTCCCGAACAGTTCACTTTGAACAAAGGCTTCTATATCTTTTGTCTTTACAAGTCTTCTCTGTTCCGGGGAGATCAGCCCTTCCCTCTCAAGCCTCAAAATATCCTCTTCAACGGATGATGCCATGGGATCGATAACTGCCATCACCCTGTGATAAGCGGTACCTCTGATATTGCCGGCTGCAGGTCTCTCTTCCCCTTCCATGAAAAGAGGCACGGGAAAAGTCATTTCCTCTTCCCTCTTCTCCTCAAAGAGGCTTTCTGCGGACTCACCCTCCTCCAAAAGAGACTGTCTTTTAAGTTCTGTGACGGTTGTTTTTGAAAACACTCCTCTGAGCTCAGGATGGGGATATGTGTATTCAAAAGCTTTGACTGCAGCATCGTATATCCCCTTGTCCGCTTCACCGTAAGACATCACCATAGCTCTTCTCTCCCTGAGAGTTGCATGGTAAGCATCCGGATCGCCTTCATCATCTTTTTTTGTTATCATTACAGCCTCTGCGAGTTTGATGACCGGCGTCAGCATAAGCCAGGACAGGTAATTATTTGCCGATTCTATATCTCCTGTATCAGCTGCACTCCCGGGTGCTGCAGTAAATCCCGGAGCATTATTCAGATTTTTCTCTGCTTCCTTCATGCAGCCGGTTATTATCAGTTTCTCCTTTGCCCTGGTCATTGCAGTGTACAGAAGACGCATCTCTTCACCGTGCATTGTCTCTTTTACACGGGAGACGATCATATCCTTTCTGATGGTGGGATAAAAGATTCGCTTCTCTGTATCTATATGGTCCATCCCTGCCCCGTATTCCGAAGACACCACAACCTTGCCGAAGGTGTCCATGTCATTGAACTTATTTGCGGAGAATGCGAGAAATACCACAGGAAATTCAAGGCCCTTGCTTTTATGTATGCTCATGATCCTGACGGCATCAGATTCTTCGCCCTCAGTATCTGCCTCCCCGAAATCTATGTCATACTTTCTCATCTCATCTATGTAACGGACAAAATCATGAACGCCGAAATAACTGGTGCCTTCGAATTCCTCAGCTCTTTTTATGAGCATCTGGACATTCGCAAGACGTCTCTCGCCTCCGCGCATGGAGGATATCATCTCCCTGTAGCCGGTTTCGTTTATGATCCTTCTGAGAATGTCGCTGACACCGGTATACACTGAAGAGGCCCTGTATCCGTTCAGCATGGAGATAAAGGCAGAAACCTTTTCCCTGAGGGGATCCTCCCCTGCTTCGGAATATCTGAGCACCGTCTCCCAAAATGAAGCTTCGCTGCTGCCGGCTTTCATTTGCGCCAGCTCTTCGTCCCTAAAACCTCCCAAGGGTCCCCTCATGACTCCGAAGAGGGCTATGTCATCCAGTGGATTCCCTATGGCTGTCAGGAAATTCATAAGATTTCTCACTTCGATCACGGAAAAATAACCTGAGGATGTACTGACAGAAACAGGGATATCTCTTCCCTCCAGAGTTTCCCTGATGGCCCCCACATGGCTGAAAGATCTTATGAGAATGGCGATGTCGCCGTACTTCAGAGGTCTCATGTCTTCAAGTTTGCTGTCATATATCTGAAGCCTCTTTTTCAGGTCTTCTATGGTGTCTGCGATGAGTATGCTTTCAGCTTCCGAACTGTCCATATCTTCATCGCCCTTGTCAGCTACCAGGATCTCCGTCACATTGTCCGGGGAATCTGCCTCCGGAAAGGAGGCTGCCTGCTTCAGTTCGGCATCCTCGTCGTATTCAACTCCCCCCATTTCCTTTTTCATGATATACCTGAAGACCCGGTTTACGGAGTTGGTGACTGATCTTCTGCTCCTGAAATTCTCGGAAAGTATGATCCTCTGATCATTTCCACCTTCGTTCCTGCCGTATTCCTCATATTTCTCAACAAAGAGTTCCGGTCTGGCCTGTCTGAATCCGTAAATGCTCTGTTTCACATCTCCGACCATAAACCTGCTGCAGACTTCCGGATCTTTTCCCGCTATGGCAGACAGTATGATCTCCTGCACCAGATTGGAATCCTGGTATTCGTCGCACATGACCTCCCGGAAGATCTTTCTGTATTCCATGGCGGTGTCAGTGGGTTCTATGGTTCCGTCCTCATTTTCCCGGGCCAGTATCCTGAGCGCCAGATGTCCCATATCGGAGAAATCTATAACTCCCCTTTTTTCCTTTTCCGCCGCATAAGCTTCGATGAAATCTATAGTGAGCTCAGTAAGGCTTTTAAGATGCTTTGCACACACAGGGTCAGCGCTGGTCCCCTCACTCAGGGGAAGTGCAGTCTTTACAGCATTCTTTACGATGGTCGCTGCCTTCTTCCACTCTGCGCTGCCTCTTTCCTTAAGTTCGGGGGAATATGCATTTCCCCTTACCTGTGCCCTCTTGGGGAATGTAATGGTTTCGATGGCTGAAGGGTCCCAGGCGCCGTTTTTTGAAAAAGATACCGAAGCTC
>JAILIO010000274.1 GCA_024695225.1 Lachnospiraceae bacterium | reverse complement strand
TGAACTCTTTTATCCTATCAATCATCAGATGCCTTTGACCACAGCAGTTTGATCTGATCTTCAAGTATCAAAAGAATCGTAAAGTCTTTAAAATTATAACATTTTAGGTGTATTCAATCAATATTTTAGCTCAGATATGCTTTGTCTATATGCTCTGCCTTTCAAACAGGATCTGTATTTCAGGTAAGGCCGGTAAGACTTGCGTTCAAACCGGATCCGCATTTCCGGTCAGGCAGGTATGATTTGCTTTCACCGCATAAAGAATGTATAAATTATATGAATAAACGATATGGAGACAGTCATGAAGGATCAGAAAAAACTTATTCTGCTGCATTCAAACGATATCCACGGAGACTTTAATGAAAGCCTCCGAAACGATGTAAAGACCGGGGGGCTTCCCCGTCTGTCCGGTTTTGTCCACCGGACACGGCAGATGGAAAAAAATGTCATATACGCCATGGCCGGAGATATGTTCATGGGGTCCATAATCGACAGTGAATACCGGGGCTTTTCCACCATACGACTGGCAAACGCCATAGAGCCGGATGTGTTTGCCATAGGAAATCACGAGCTGGATTATGGCCTGTCCCACCTGCTCTTCCTGGAAAAATGCGCGGACTTTCCCATAATCTGTGGGAACATATACATAAGGGAACTGAACCGCCGTCTGTTTTCAGCATACATGGATGTGATAAAAGACGGGGTCAGGGTCAGATTCATAGGTCTCCTTACAGAGAGCATAGCAGGACGGATCAGCCAGGAGGACATAATAGACGAGGCTGTGAGAGTCAGACCTGCTTTGGATGAGCTTTCCAGGATATCCAGAGAGACTGCTTATGACCCGGCTGATATAACCATTCTCCTGACCCACCTGGGGATAGAGGAGGACAAGATACTGGCTTCCGCTCTTGATCCCGGTATGAATATAGATTTCATGATCGGAGGCCACTCCCACACATTTATGAAGGAACCCCTTACGGTCAACGGCATCCCCATCGTTCAGGCAGGCTTTGGCAGCGGACAGATAGGACGCTTCGACATCTCCTTTGACCCTGCGGAAGGGAAAATAAGGGACTGGTCCTGGCAGCTTTTGCCCGTAGACGAAAACTCGTGCGAAGAGGACCCTCTGGTCAGCTTTTATCTGGACCGTTTCCAGACAGAGACTGACAGAAAATACGATCAGGTGTTGTTCACTCTACCCTGCGCTTATCTCCATACGAGCTTTCATAAGGAAAGTCCTCTTCTGGACCTTTTTGCGGATATTTTCCGGGAATGTTTCTCCACGGATATCTTCCTGGTTTCCTCAAACATCCTCCGGGCAAAGGAACTGGGGCCTGAGGTTACCAGAAGGGACATGATGATAGCTCTCCCCTATGACAACGGTGTGTATGAACTGAAGCTCACCGGCAAACGCCTCAAGGATATGCTCAGCCACATATACAGGAAGGAGTCCTGGGAAGGGGCAAACGTCTTCTTTCTCCTGTCAGGCAGCATAAAACTGAAGGTCAGAAAGGAAGATAAGGAGATCCTGTCGGCAGAATTTAAGGGACAGCCCCTGGAGGCAGACCGGATCTATTCCGTTGGTATAAACACCTATGCCTACAGGAACATGGAAACCTTCCTGGGCATTCCGGAAAGCGCCCTTGGGGAGGATGTCACCATAAGACGGCTCTCCACCAACGACAAGGAGGATCTGGAAACATTTTTCCGCACGAAAGATCACTTTGAACTTGAAAATGAAGGCAGGCTCACCCTCGTTTAAAGACCTGTCTCATTGACAACGCCGTCGCTCAAAAAGTATAATCTCCACTATGTTCAGAAAGAAGAAGACAGCAGTGGCAGTGGTGGCTGCCCTCATATTTGCCTTAACATTTTTCACGGCTTTTCTGAATCTCAGTTCCGGTCACAACTGGGGCGGGGATTTCAGCCAGTACATATATCAGGCAAAAGCCCTGGTAAACGGTACTGTGGATCAGTTCAGGGAAGACAATGCCTTTATCATAAATAACTCCGGCGAAGGCCTTGGACTTCCGGTTTACCCTTGGGGTTTTCCGGTGTTTTTGTCCCTTTTCATAAGGGCCGGCTTTAACACCATATTTCTCATGAAGATCCCGGGAGTTATGCTGTTCTCCCTGTCTGCGGTCCTTGTATTCCTGCTGTCGAAAAGAAGAGGCAGCACTGCAGCTGCTGCAGCCGGAGCCCTCATAGCCTCCTTTAGCGCCGAACTTTCAGGGGCCACAAACACCGTTCTTTCAGACATCCCCTACTGTGCTTTCACCCTGCTCTCCATGCTCCTTATGGAAGAGTTGGGATATGAAAAGTACCGCCGGAAAAAATATATCCTGGCCGTGCTCTTTGGTCTTTCCGCCATGTATGCAACGGAAATAAGGGCTAACGGCTTTGCAGTGATCCTCACATTCATCTGCGGTCTCATACTCCTTTTCATAAAAGACCGGATAGGATTCATAAAAAAGATGGATTTTGCGGACAAGATCACCTGGGACCCCGGAAAGAAGCCCGCCATAGCAGCTATTATTTCATACGGCATCGGAGTCCTGGCATTCCGTGTGATACTGCCCGGATCCCCGGAATCCGCATCCATGTTCGGAAGCAACATGATAGGGACCATCGTGTCCAACACTGAAAGAAATCTTCTGATCATGAGGAAACTGTTCAGTTTCAACGATGACAACTTAAACTACATGCTTTTTGCCGCTTTTCTCCTCCTCGCTCTCACAGGTTTCATCCTTCAGTTTGAAAAGAATTTTCTCCTTGCAATATACTGCGCAGGTTCATTCTTTCTCTATATGATCTGGCCCTATTACCAGAAGATGCGTTTTATGTACTCCATCGCATTTCTGATGATCCCCGCCGCGGTTTCAGGTTACGAGCTCGTAAAGAAGAAAAGCCGCATAAGCCTTGTGATCGCAGCAGTGACCGTATCTGTCCTGCTCCTTTCAGGGACCATGCTCACCTACAACGGCTACCAGCAGACTTTTGTCAAACACAGGGAGACGGAGAAGGGCTCCTATTCCCCGGACGCCCTCGCCACATATGAATACATAAAAGAAAACACTTCCGAGGACAGTGTGATCATCTTTGAAAAGCCCCGGGTGCTCTACCTGAACACCGGAAGGCTTGGCTATTGCAGGAACAGCCGGAAGGTGTTTGAAGATCTCACCGCCGACTATGTTCTTCTCTGCAGTGAGCTGGATATGTATTCAGAAGAAGA
>JAILIO010000182.1 GCA_024695225.1 Lachnospiraceae bacterium | reverse complement strand
ACACAAGAATCTATAAAATAATGATCGATAGATAGTTGGGTTAAAAATGAGCACTGATGAAGATTATTTAGATCAGCTCTTACATGCTGTGACTGAAAATTACAGAGAAGAACAGGGCTTAACGGGGGAACCGGAGCCGGGAGTCGGAGAGAAATTTGTATCCAATCCCGAGGCAGTACTGACATCCACACCCTTAGTTGAACATGCGCCCAAGAGCGAGCCTGTGCCTGAGCCGGTGATGGAAGAGGTGCCTGCTTTTGATACCCCGCCTTTTGAAGGCATGGAAGCACAGCAGGTTCAGTATGAAGCACAGCCTGAAATGCCTGTGGACACGGGAATGGACCAAAGCCTTGAAATGCCTGCAGATATGGGAATTGACCAAAGTCTTGAAATGCCTGCAGACATGGGAATGGATCCAGGCCTTGAAATGCCTGCAGACATGGGAATGGGCCGGGCACCTGAGATGCCTGCGGATATGATGGCAGGCTTAAATGAGTATGAACAGGATGAATTCCCTTCTGCAATGGAAGCCTTGAATGAGATACAGCAGGGAATATCATATGAAGAGCCGGTAATGCAGGAAGAGCCTGTCATTCCGGAAGAACCTGTCATACCGGAAATGCCCGTCATGCCCGAAGAGCCGGTCATGCCGGAAGAAGTCGTTATGCCTGAAGAGATCTCCATGCCGGAGGAAACCGTAATACCGGAAGAGATCATCATGTCAGAAGATATTGTCATGCAGGAAGAGCCTGTAATACCGGAGATGCCTGTCATCCCGGAAGAGCCGGCCATGCCCGAAGAAGTCGTTATGCCTGAAGAGCCTGCGGCCTTCGTACCAAGCGACGATCCCAACCATGTAATGACTCCGGAAGAGATAGCGGCCCTGGTGGGCGGAGCAGACGCAGCCCCTGCCGAAGAACCGGCAGCCGAAGAACCTGCACCTGAAGCAGCAGCCGAAGAGCCTGCGGCCTTCGTACCAAGTGATGATCCCAACCATATAATGACGCCGGAAGAGATAGCAGCCCTGGTGGGCGGAGCAGATACGGCTCCTGCCGAAGAGCCGGCAGGCGAAGAACCTGCACCTGAAGCAGCAGCCGAAGAGCCTGCGGCCTTTGAACCGAGCGACGATCCCAACCATATAATGACGCCGGAAGAGATAGCGGCGCTGGTGGGCGGAGCAGATGCGGCCCCTGCCGAAGAACCCGCAGCAGAAACAGCCGAAGAACCCGTAGCCGAAGAGCCTGCAGCCGAAGAACCTGCAGCGGAAGAGCCTGCAGCAGCCGAAGCATCCGACGACCCCAACCATGTAATGAGTCCGGAGGAGATAGAGGCAATGTTTGCATCCGCTGAAAGCGCGGCAAGCGAAGATGGCGGAACAGATGATATTCCCGAGGGGGATGATTCGGGCAGGGATACGAAATTTACCTTAAATGAAACGAATGCCGAAGCGATAGAGTTAGGGCTCGAAGGGGCAATACCTATTGACGAAGATGCTACTACGGCAGATATCCTGGGAGATCTGGGACTGGCCGGAGATGATACGGAAGATGCCGATGTTACCGATATCATAGATGATCTGCCCGGAGATGCGGAGCTGTCGGAAATAAACGATCTTCTGAAAAAGAATGATAACAGCGAGATGGTGGAAGACGATCTTTTATCCATGCTGGGTCAGGGATCGGGTGAGGAAAACGGAGATGAAGAAAATAAGGATTCGGCGGACGCTGGCGGAGAAGAAGATTCTTCAGATGAAGAAGATCCTAAAAAGAAGAAACGCAAAAGAAAAGAAAAGAAGAAAAAGGCAGCTAAAGAGCCTGAGCTCGATGAACAAGGCAATCCGATCGAAAAGAAAGGCCTTATCGCGCGCATTGCGGAATTCCTCTTTGCCGGTGATGATGAAGATGATGAAGAACAGGGCGCGTCTGTCCAGGCAATTGCGGAGGACGGCACGCTTGTTGCGAATCCCAGCGAACAGACTCTTGAAAATAATGAAGTTCTGAAAGAAGCCGGTAAAGAAGAAGAAGGCGGCAAAAAGAAGAAAAAGAAGAAGGAAAAGAAACCCAAACCAAAGAAGGAAAAGAAGCCCAAGCCAAAGAAGGAAAAGAAACCCGAAGAGCCCGAGGTTCCGGAAAAGAAGCTTCCGAAAAAGAAGGTCATCGCGGTGGCACTCTTCTTTACATCCTTCCTGGCTGCGGTTACATTCTGCACCTTTGCCTTTGCAAATATTGGCTATGAAAGCGCGGCCAAGACCAATTATCAAAAGGGAGATTATGCGGGAGCCTATGAGTCACTTACGGGTCTTGACCATATTTCGGCGGACAGTCAGGAAATATTCAATAAAGCCTTTGTCCTGATGAGACTGCAAAGAAGGATAGACGCCTTTAATGAGTACGAGCAGAGAGAAGAAAGCCTGGGGGCTATTGATTCACTTATAGAGGGAGTAAGGACCAGGGACGGTCTTACGGAATATGCCCAGAGCCTTGGAGTCGGCGCCGAGTTTGAAGGCATTTACGGAGAAATACTCCAGTATCTGTCTGAGCTTTTCGGTGTAGATGAAGCAAGGGCAAGAGAGCTTTATCAGATAAGCGATAATGTGGAA
>JAILIO010000181.1 GCA_024695225.1 Lachnospiraceae bacterium | reverse complement strand
CAAGCGAGTCTGAGGACAGCAAAGGCAAGGTAAGCGATACTGAGAGCGGTGAAGGGGAAGACAGCGAATCCCCGGAGCAAGGGGACATCAATGAAGAAACCCGGGAGGAAGCCCCTTTAAAGTCGTACGATGTCAGGAATGTGCTTCTGATACTCGTGGCTGTGGCGGCTGTCATAGTGATGGCAGTGTCTGCCTTTGCCCTGTTTCAAAATCCCCTTGTGAGGGTGCTTGCCGCGTCCCGGAAAACCATTATGGACAATGACATCATGAAGGCGCTGGACCCCATGGAGATAATATCTGATGGCAGTTTCAGCTCCAATTTCAGTTTTTCCGCCTCCAGCACCGGCGTTTCCTTCGGGGCGGACTATTCCCAGGACGGCAAGAAAAAGCAGCAGTCCTTTGCGGCAACTGCAAATGTCGGCCTTGCAAGGGTGGAACTGCAGGAATACTTTGACCGTGAGCAGGTCCTTCTGTTTATGCCCGGTGTCACCGGCAATTCCTACTCCTATGATTACAGAAACGGTAAATTGGGGGATCTGGCAGGACGTCTGGGGCTTACAGAAGAGAAGGAGGAAGCTCTGGCGGATATCCTGTCTGTGGTGGCAGACGGAAAATGGCAGCGCAGCAGATCTTTTATTTCCCCGGGAGGCACTGTTGGCAAGTGGTTCACGGGACTTGACTACGAGAAGGCAGACCCTGCCGAATGTGAGGTAAACGGAAAGAAAAGGAATTGCAAAGGATATTCGGTGAGGGTTGAGAGCGAGGATATGGAAAGGCTCCTGGACCTGCTGGCAAAGGAAAGGAAATCCGACAGGAGAAGGATCCGGGACGACCTGGAAACCCTTGGCTTTTCGGAGAGCGCAGTCTGTTCTGCAGGACGGAAGATCGCGGATACCGTAACCGGCGGACAATTCACTTTCTATATCTGGAGAGGACAGCTGGCGCAGTTCGTCTGTGAGCTTAATAACACAAGCGCCGTGATCTCCTTTAAAGGAGGAAACTACCCCGCCCAGAATGTGGATGCCGATGTGAACGGCAGATCTGTTGCCATAAGGGGTGTGACAGACGGAAATGTTGAGGAGATCAGCGTTCTTCTGGATGGCGATAATGCGGGCACTGTCAAATACGACAGGTCTGCCGGGGATATGGACATAGTGACTGCGGACCGAGGCATGTATCTCAGGATAGAGAACGACGGAAAGAAATGGAAACTGTCAACGGACGATCCGCTTCTGATCGGAGGAGCGCCCCTCACGGGATCTCTGACCTTTGAAAAGGATCCGAAGATCATTAAACCCGGAACAGAGAAGGTGGTGGACATTACCGAACTGAACAATGAAGCTCTCTCCCGCATCGGTGAGTCCCTGTTTGAACTGCTCAAATAAACTGTGGAAACATTTTTTGGTCTTATAAATTCCGGCATACGAAGAAGCTTAGGCTGTGTCTTTCGTATGACCGGGATTTTTTTACTGTCTGCGCTTACCCTGGTCTCCCTGCTGTATCTGTCTTTTAAAGCCTTTGGGGGAGAGGAGTCTGTTTCTGCAGTGGTGGATGTGGGGCTTGAGAGAGAGGACGAGACGATCTCACTGTTGCTGGGCCTTGCGGGGAATATGCCATCTGTCAGCAGTGTCACAGAGCTTGTGATCACAGACTATCCTTCGGCAAAAAAGGATGTGGAGGAGGGAAGAGCTGACGCTGCAGTGTTTATCCCGGCGGATTTCTTTGAGGACGTGGACTCTGGCGTAAACACTCCTGTCCGGGTGATCATCAGGGATGACAGCGGCATAAGAGGCACGGTGTTCAGGGAACTTCTGACAGACGCCGTGTCCATGCTCAGGAGTTCGGAAGCCTGTGTTTACACAAGGGGAGCCCTTTCCGATGAGGAACACAGGCAGCAGGCATATGATGAAGCCGCCCGGGAACTGGCGGATGTCATAAGGAAGAGGGATTTTATTTACGATGAACCGGAGATGGTATCTGCTTTTCCGGGGTCGGTCAGAGGCTATTTTGCCGCGTCCTTTATCTTCGGCGTTGTTTTTATATACGCTTCAGGTTTTTCTGCGTTTTATGGAAATGAGGACAAAAGAGTGCGTCTGCTCCTCAAGAGAAACGGGGTAAATCCCGTGCTGCCGGGATTGGCTTCCCTGATCTCATGCTTTGTGTCCTGCCTCTGCCCGGGAATGGCCCTGGCAGCAGGGATGGTGTTGTTTGGGATCGCAGGATGCGGAGCCTTTGCAGGAGCTGCCATCGCATCTGCGGCTGCTGCTGTGTGGTCCTGCATGATCTTTCGGGTGTTCATGGGGCGTGAGGAGAGGCTCGTGATCTACACAGGTCTCACATGCATGCTTTTGCTCTGCGGCGGGGGGATCATACCCGCCGCATTCATACGCCCGGGGTTCCTCTCGGGGATCGCAGAGAATTTCCCGTATTACCGCCTGATCGCTTTTGCAGCCGAGGTGATGTCATGAGGGCATATCTGGTATGGGTGGAACTTAAGAGGACGTTTTCGGATCCGTATTTTTATCTGAGCGCAGCGCTGTCAATGCTTGTGATGGCACTTCTCAGGTATTCTCTCTTCCCGTCTGTCGACAACAGGATCATAGGGCTCTGCACAGACAGCGGAAATGAGGGCGCAGCAGAGGTGTGTGAGCTCCTGGAGACGCGGGCAGAGGGCGGACTTCAATATGTGAGATATGATTCCCTGGATGATCTTAAAAATGCGGTGATCACAGGGGAATGCGACAGCGGCTTCAACCTCACGGGGCTTCCTGAGCGGGTGGAGATCCTGATTTCACGGTCATCGAACAAGTATGAGCTTGCAAAGGAAGGGATATACAGCGCAGTTTTCTACAGGATTGCCGGGGAAATGTCAGGAGATCCGGAAAGGTACAGGGAGTGGCTCTCCTCAGACGCTCTTTTCAATGTGGTGATAGAGAGCGCAGAGGATGATGGCGCTTACGGCTCCGGGACAGAGGGGATCGGAAGAGATGGTAGTTACGGCTCCGGGGCAGAGGGGATCGGCAGAGGGGGGAATGGCCCACTGTACAGCGGATATGGTACAGAAGGCAGGGGGATGGCGTCGGTGTTCCCCGTGATCGGAGGTATCGCGCTTCTGTCCTGCGCCTACAGGTATGAGAAGGAATGCCAAAGGATAAGGGAGAAAGCAGGGTGCGCTGCAGCGGGGGTTATGGTGTTTGTGAGGGCCCTCACTAGATCACTTCCGCTTCTGCTGCCCGCAAGTCTGATCTTCATGCAGGGAGAGGTGCGGCAAGTTCTTCTCCTGGCAGCAGGAGTGGTTTTGGTTTCAGTCCTGGGGGCTGTTATTTCCACAGTTTTAAAGTCTGCCGTGGCTTATATGGGTTTTGTGTACGCGTTTGCCATGGGCTTTGGGGCAGTGTATTTTTTGCGGATTCTTTGATTGGTATATTTGTTTTTGGTGTCTGATAGTTGTATCATAGTGCCGTGTACAGTGGAAGCGAAAGATTGGGTCTGCTGCATATAGAGATGTCAGTATCGCGGCATTTTCAGCCGGGTGCAGGGTGTACGAAGAATTGCGCTGTGGAAGGCTAAGTGCGGTGCAGGGCGTGAGAAAAGTTTTGCGCAGCTGGTTCGGTCAGGTTCAGGGTGTGAGGAATGCTGAACATGGCAGGATCAGTAAGATGTATGATGTGAGAAGATGCGTAGCGGGATGTGTTTGGACAGGAGGTGGAAATATGTCGGAAATACAGGGCTTTGAACAATTAAAGAAATATATTGAAGAGTCTGACAATATCGTGTTTTTCGGAGGCGCGGGGGTATCTACCGAAAGCGGTGTTCCCGATTTCAGATCCGTTGACGGTTTATACCACCAGCATTTTAAATATCCGCCGGAAACCATGCTTTCTCACAGTTTCTATGTTCATCACAAAAAGGATTTTTATGACTTTTACAGGCAGAAACTCCTCGCCCCAAACAACGGTCCCAATGCGGCTCATAAGAAACTGGCCCAGTGGGAGCAGGAGGGGAAACTGAAAGCAGTCATAACACAAAATATAGACGGCCTTCATCAGGCTGCGGGCAGCAAAAATGTCCTGGAACTTCACGGGTCAGTGCTCAGAAACTACTGTGAAAGCTGCCACGAGTTTTATGACCTTGACTATGTGGCGGACATGAAAAATGCGGATAAAGACGGTATCCCGGTGTGCAAAAAATGCGGCAGTCCCATAAAACCGGATGTTGTGCTGTATGAGGAAGGCCTGGATATGAACGTGATGCAGAAGGCTGTGGAGGCCATAACCGCAGCAGATGTCCTTATTATCGGCGGTACATCGCTGGTGGTGTATCCTGCGGCGGGGCTTATAGATTATTACCGTGGGAATAAGCTGGTGCTCGTGAACCGGGATTCCACGGCCAGGGACGGGGTTGCCGATCTGATAGTCAAGGGTTCCATCGGAGAGATCTTCTCGAGGCTGCCGTGAGCGCAAAGGGCGTGCCGGGAAGAATAAGCTTCGTGATCCCCTGTTACAGAAGCGAGGGCACCATCACCCGGGTGGTGGAAGAGATCAGGGAAACAGTGTCGGAGAGACCTGAGTATGATTATGAGATCATCTGCGTCAACGACTGCTCTCCCGATGGAGTCTGGAATGTGCTGCTGGGGCTTGCCCGGGAGGACAAGAGGATCAAACTCGTAAACTTTGCCATGAACAGGGGCAAGCATTCGGCTATCCTGGCGGGACACAGTTTCGTCACGGGACAGTATGTGGTGGACATGGATGACGACTGCCAGAGCCCGGTCAACAACCTGTGGGTCCTGCTGGATCTTGTCAGAGACGATGAATGCGATGTGGCCACGGCGAATTATTATGAAAAAAAGGAGTCTGCTTTCAAGAGGTTCGGAAGCGGGGTAAATAAGTACACAACCGCTGTTATGCTGGAAAAGCCGGTTGAACTTCACATAGACAATTTTCTTGTGATGAAGAGATTTGTCAGCGATGCCATTCTCAGGTACAAGAATCCCTATCCGTTTTTTGAGGGGCTGGTGTTCTCCGTTACCCGCAGGGTCCGGGTGGTGATGATGGAACAGCGCGACCGCGGGGATGACAATTCCACCGGCTATACTTTCAAGAAATCCTTGTCTTTGTGGCTCAACGGTCTTACTGCATTTTCCGTCAAGCCACTCAGGATCGCATCTCTTATGGGGATGGTCTTTGCGGCTATAGGCTTTTTGTGGGGTATAATCATACTCCTGAAGAAGTTTGTGTTTCATACCATAGAAGTTTTGGGATATACATCACTTGCCGCCATCATGCTGTTCTCCACCGGTGTTATGATGCTGATGCTGGGCATGCTGGGAGAATATATAGGGCGTATATATATTTCCCTTAACAATATGGCGCAATACATTATAACTGAGACAGTAAACATTGAAAACGACAGTGACGACCAAGAGGAACGGGAGGAAAGATGATGGGCGGGAGAAATCTGACATTGCTGACAGACTTGTATGAACTTACGATGATGCAGGGATATTTTCACAATGAGAGTGTAAATAATACCGTTATCTTCGATATGTTCTATCGAAACAATCCATGCGGAGGCGGATACGCCGTGATGTGTGGGGTGGAACAGCTCATAGATTACATAGAGGGGCTGTCCTTCGGGGAGGAAGAGATTAATTATCTCAAGACCCTTGGCATTTTTGATGACGAGTTCCTGTCCTACCTGGCGGACTTTAAGTTTACAGGGGATATATACGCGATCCCGGAAGGAACTGTGGTTTTTCCCAGGGAACCGCTTGTAAAGGTGATCGCTCCTGTGATGCAGGCCCAGCTTGTGGAAACTGCAATACTCAATATAATCAACCATCAGAGCCTGATAGCTACCAAGGCCGCAAGAGTATGTCTGGCGGCAAGGGGAGACGGGGTTATGGAATTCGGGCTGAGGCGTGCACAGGGACCCGATGCCGGCACGTACGGAGCCAGGGCTGCCGTGATAGGCGGCTGTATCGGCACCTCAAATGTGCTGTGCGGACAGCTTTTCGATGTCCCGGTAAAAGGGACCAATGCTCACAGCTGGATAATGAGTTTCCCGGACGAACTCAGCGCATTCAGGGCATATGCCGATATCTATCCCGATTCGTGTCTGTTTGTGGCAGATACTTACGATACTCTGAGATCCGGCGTCCCCAACGCTATAAAAGTATTTAACGAGCTCAAGGAAAAGGGGATCCATCCCAAGAGTTATGGTATAAGGCTGGATTCCGGAGACCTTGCCTACATTTCCAAAAAAGCCAGGAAAATGTTGGACGAGGCGGGATTCACCGACGCAGTCATCTCTGCTTCAAATGATCTGGATGAGTATCTTATCGATTCCCTGAAGGAGCAGGGTGCTGCCATAACATCCTGGGGCGTGGGAACCAGCCTCATAACCGCCAGGGATAACCCTGCATTTGGAGGTGTCTACAAGCTGGCCGCTGTCAAGGGTAAAGACGGGACCTTTGAACCCAGGATAAAGCTCTCTGAAAATTCGGAAAAGGTTACCAATCCCGGAAATAAAAAGATAATACGTATCTATGACAAAGCCCAGCACAAGATAAAGGCGGATCTCATCTGTCTTGAAGAGGAATCCTTCTCATCCGGAGAGGATATGGTGATCTTTGATCCCGGAGAACCCTGGAAGAAGACAAGGCTCATCGCAGGAGAGTACGAACTCAGGGAATTGATGATACCCGTGTTCAAGGAAGGGAAGAGGTGCTATACTTCCCCGGCCACCATGGAGATAAGAGATTACTGCGCAGGGGAACTGGATACTCTCTGGGAGGAGACCAGACGTCTTGTGAATCCTCATGAGATGTATGTGGATCTTTCCAAAAAATTATATGATACAAAGCGCGCACTGCTTGA
Source organism: Lachnospiraceae bacterium (assembly GCA_024695225.1). Taxonomy (GTDB): domain Bacteria; phylum Bacillota; class Clostridia; order Lachnospirales; family Lachnospiraceae; genus JAEELB01. The sequence continues at coordinate 950 of JAILIO010000181.1, read as the reverse complement.
AGAAATGTCGGTTGTCTGATCCCTGCAGATACCGGGCTTACCGGCTGCTCTCCCTGAAACGGGAGAGCAGCCTTTATTTTTACCCGTTTGGTATGCAGAACGCAGGACGAAGACCGATCTGGGTAAAACTCGTTTTTAGATTGTATGCCCAAACACCGGTGCATAGCCTGTTCCATGCATTGGTATAGAGATCCTTCGTCACAACCCTTGTCCACCATCCTTTGCGTGGACCTGATTCTTCATTTTCCCATACACTTCTCAGCCCTGTCAGTTTTTCCGGGCTGTATGTGTTTATTTCTATGTATGAAGGCAGGAATACCTTCCTCGTATATACACCTGTGTATGAGGTGGTACCGGAAGAACTGTCGGAAAGGATGGTGTCATCCTGCCCGTATAAACCGCTGTCTATAGTTGCTTTGGGCACCGAGTCCTGAGCACCTGTTTCGGGGATCGCCGCCTTGTAAACCGCGAAGGGAGTGTTTGCCAGAATGTCCTTTAGTTTGGGAGACATTGACAGAAGGAATTCATTGCTCAGATAGTTATCGGCATCACTGCCTCCATAATAGGCAGTCAACCTGCCTGTGCCTCCGAAGGTACAGACATCCCCCGGGACCACAGGACCGTTGTCATCTGCACATGAAAGGAAATACCAGCTGGTATCATCTCCTCCGGTGACGACAGTGGTCTTTTTGCTTGTCTGTGTAGCATTATAATCTTTCCAAAGACAGAGACATCCTGAATAATTCCATTTTGCGTAGTCTTCTCCTCTGAGTTTATATCTGAAGTATGTTTTTCCCTCTTCAAAGGCATAGCGTCTGGTGGTCACGGATATGCTTTTTTCATTTGCAGGCATGGTGAAGGTATATCCTGCCTCCTTCTCCTCCCCGGAATAGCCATCTATGGTATTCAGCACATATTCGGCCGAATTATCCACCATGAGATTTGGGAGA
>JAILIO010000176.1 GCA_024695225.1 Lachnospiraceae bacterium | reverse complement strand
TTCCACAGGTGATGTGGAGTATGATGGCAATATAGACATAATGGGCAATGTGAACTCCAATTACAAAGTTAAGGCTACAGGTGATATCAACATAAAGGGAGTTGTGGAAGCCGCAGAGATCGAAGCGGGAGGCAGTGTGATCATAGCCCGTGGAATGAACGGAATGGGCAAAGGAAAGATCACCGCAGGAGGAAATGTAGTTGCCAAATTCCTGGAGAATGTGGATGTTTCGGCCCAGGGTTATGTATCTTCCGAATCTATCATGCATTGCCATGTGGATGCCGGAACTGAAGTGCAGGTGGATGGCAAGAGAGGGTTTATTTCCGGAGGAAGGGTATCCGCCGCAAATATGATACATGCAAAAACCCTTGGTTCCAGCATGGGCGGGGATACTGTTATAGAGGTCGGCAATGATCCCAGTATCAAGACCAGGATACGTGAGATACAGGACAGGCTGGCGGAACTGCAGAAAACCCAGAAGACCATTGCTCCCGTTATCGCAGCCTGGAAACAGAAACTTCAGGGAGGACAGAAACTTCCGAACGATAAGCTGACACAGATACAGGTTCTAGCCAAATCTCTTGTGGACAGCGAAAAAGAAGCGGAAGAACTGAACACGGAACTGACAGAGCTTAAAGAAAAGACTATGGAAGCTCACTCGGCCTATGTGCAGGTTCATGACGATGTATATCCCGGCACCAGGATATGTATAGGGGATGCGTCGGTAACCATAAAGAATCCCCAGTCCTATTGCAGGTTTGTGAGGGATAAAGGAGAAGTCAGAACGAAATCTTATTGATCATGGGAGATTGAATAATGGCTATCGGATCCATTGAAATGCAGGGGCAGTATTTACGGACTACCGATTTTGCCCAGATAAAGAGTTCGGAAGATCAGCACACCACTGTGACGCAGAATTCCATCACGGTGGAGAAGGATCGCCAGGAAGAAAGACAGCAGAACAGGGTCAACACGAAGGACCGGGCAGATAACAGGCCCGGAAGTTTTGATGCTAAAGAAAAAGGAAAAAACGAGTACAATGGCGATGGTGGAAGAAACCGACCACATGAAAGGGAAGAAGACGGTAGAGTGATTTTGAAAGGGGCCTATAAGGTATGAACGCCATTTCCATAATAATGATCCTGGTGGGTGCAGTTATTGCAATACTGGGATTTGTGATCCCCGATGGGGCGGGTGACAAAGCACCGGCACCGGGGGAAGAGGAGATAAAGGCAGCAGTAGATAAGGAGATCGACAATTCAAGGATAAAATTGGATGGTATCGCAGATGAGACCGTAACCTACGCCATGGAGAAGGCTGAGCGCTCCATGGAGAGACTTACAAATGAGAAGATGACGGCTCTCGGAGAATATTCGGAGACCATCCTTTCTGAGATAGACAAAAACCATAAGGAAGTCCTGTTTATGTACGATATGCTGCAGGACAAGCATGAGAACCTTAAAGATGCTGTTTCTGAAGCGTCAAGGGCTCAGACCCTTGCCAGGGAGGCAGCAAAGAAGGCAGAGAAGGCTGCTGTTTCAGCGACTGCAGTTCCCGCTTCTGCTCTTGAAACACTTCAAATGTCAAAGCCGGCGATGAGCACTATCCCCGGCAATACTGACAGACAGCCGGCGATGAGCACTATCCCCGGCCAGACTGACAGATCGCCGGTGGTGATCCCTATCCCCGGCCAGACTGACAGATCGCCGGTGATGAGCACTATCCCCGGTCAGGCTGTCAGGCAGACAGGATCTGCATATGCCGGTGAAGAAACGGTTTCCGGGCAGACTGAACCGGCGTATCGAAAGGATCATTCTGACGTAAACATTGAACAGGCCCCGGTTTACGATGAAGATGCCGGGAAGAGTTCTTATGCTGAACCTGTATTCCTGTCGGGGCTGGATGCCTTGAGAGGTATCGCTTCAAAGAATGCGGCTGCGTCCGGCTCATCCGTAAAGCAGAGATCAGAAGAAAAAACCATGACAAATAAGCCTGTTGGTTCAGCTTCGGCATCTAAATCCGCAGCTTCAGCCCAGGCGTTAAATCTTACAGGCGCAGCTTCGGCAGTTAAGCCTGCAGCCTCAGCACAGGTAGCACAGCCTGTAAGTTCAACACAGGCGGTTTCAACACAGACGGCCTTATCACAGATGGCTAAGCCTGCAACTCCCGCAGCTTCAGAGAGAACAGTATCAGCTCAGGCTGCAGACCGGATAGACGGGACTGCCGCTTCCCCTGTTGTACATGAAAGCAATATCTCTGCCATGACAGAGCCTGCAACAGAGAAAAAGGAAAGGGTCCTGACCGGTGAGGAAAGGATCAAAATGAGTCCTTTTTCCGAGTGGGTCGAAGAGATGGAGCGGGAGAAAAAGAAGAAGGCCCTGATCGCCGAAGAGCCGGTAAGGCAAAAGGGATCGGCGTCAGATAAACCCATCAAAAACATCGTTGCAGAAGAAGAAACTCCTGTAAAAGAAGCGTTATCGGAAAATACTTCAAGGCGCAGGAGAAAAGCTGAACCTGTAAAAGAGATCGTCGATGACGATATCATGCCGGTTGTGCCTGAGGTGCAGGATCTTATGCTGGGGTTTGACAACGATGAGGGCAACAGGAGCAATAATGACAGGATACTGGAACTGCACAGAAAAGGGAAATCAAACACAGCCATTGCCAGACAGCTTGGGATCGGTGTGGGTGAAGTTAAGCTTGTGATAGATCTCTTTGAGGCAAAGAAATGAGCAGGAGATATTATCTTAGAGGATTGGGAATAGGTATAATCGTTGCCGGGCTCATATGCGGTGTGTCAAGCAAAGGGATGAGTGACGATCAGGTGCGCGAAAGAGCCAGAGAGCTGGGCATGGTGGATTCAACCGAGAATTCACTTTTAAATGATTTTGCATCTGAAAGCGCACAGGATGAAAGCAAAGAGAACATACCTGAGGGGACAGATGTAAATTCTGCAGAGATAACTGCCCCGGAAGAAAGCATTGATCTATCTGAAGTAAGTACAGAGGCGGAGAGCAAGGCCGCCGCAGAGAGCAAGGCTGCCGCGGAGAGCAAGGCCGCCGCGGAGAGCAAGGCTGCCGCGGAGAGCAAGGCTGCCGCAGAGAGCAAGGCTGCCGCAGAGAGCAAGGCTGCCGAAGAGAGCAAGGCTGCCGCAGAGAGCAAGGCTGCCGCAGAGAGCAAGGCTGCCGCAGAGAGCAAGGCTGCCGCCGCAGCTGCCACCACAGGACAAGCGTCCGGCAATTACACTCTTGTGGTGTCCAGAGGGGATGGCTCAGCTACAGTCGCAAGAAAGCTTGCCCAGGCCGGAGTCATTGCAAACGCCGCAGACTTTGACAGATTTTTGTGCGCATCAGGGTATGACAGAAGGATAAGCACAGGTACATACAAGATCGCGCAGGGCACTGATTATGCAGTGATCGCTATGATCATAACATCGGGGAATTGATCCATGGGGAATGAAGAAAACATAACGCAGGAAGATTACGATTCTCTAATAAAACCCTACGAAGAAGCTTTGGCCTTTGTAAATCTGAGACTGAACGGTATGGATCAGGAGTACAGGAGTCTCAGCAGGAATTATCCCATTCACAGCATGCAACAGAGGATCAAATCCAGGAGCAGCATTGTAAGAAAATTGGAAAATAAGGGCAGATCTGTAAGCAAAGGTTCTGCGGGGGACTGTCTCACCGATATCGCAGGCATCAGGGTGATCGTTTATTTCGAACAGGATATATATACTGTCATAAGGGACCTAAAAAAACAGCCCGATGTAAAAGTGATAAAAGAGACGGATTATGTGAAGAATCCCAAGAGCAACGGATATAAGAGTTATCATCTGGTGCTGAACGTGCCTGTTTACAGGATGAGGGAGACCAGGTTTTATCCCGTTGAGGTTCAGATCCGCACTTTGTCGATGGATCTGTGGGCCAGCATGGAACATCGTATATGTTACAAGAACTGGCGGGGAGATGACGTGCCTGATGATGTCAGGAATATGCTCAAACTATACGCCAACGGCCTGGAAAAGATGGAGCAGGACATGTACGCTCAGATCACAAATGCAGGAAAACCGGGGTCCTAAGCCCCGGTTTTTATCATCTTAAGATTTTGTTTTTGAGAATAATTATAACATATTCTGTCAGACGGTTTCAGAACCTGAGACGAAGATATTTAAAGATCCTCAGGTTTCTGAATACTTCTCCTCGCAGTATCTGCAGCGGTAGATCTCATTTTCCTCATCAGCCAGATAGAACACATGGGTCAGCCCCTGTTCTATGGAGGAGATACAGCGGGGATTTCTGCATCTCAGAACATTTCTTATCTCCTTTGGAAGGGCGAGATGCCTCTTCTCCACGATCTCACCGTCCTTGATCACGTTTATATTTATGTTGTGGTCCAGAATAGGCAGGACATCCAGGCTGAGAGTGTCGATGGGACATTCCACCTTTATTATGTCCTTCTTGCCCATCTTGTTGCTGCGGGCGTTCTTTATGATGGCCACGCTGCAGTCCAGTTTTCCGAGCTCCAGGTGGTCATATATCTGCATGGCCTTTCCCGCTTCGATATGGTCAATGACGAATCCTTCTTCGATCTTTCCTACATTAAGCATTGTATTCCTCCGGCACCAGCCCTAAAAGTGTGAGGATCAGAGCCATCCTCACATATACACCGTATTGGACCTGTTTGAAATATGCTGCTCTGGGGTCTGAATCCACATCAACGGAGATCTCATTTACCCTGGGGAGGGGATGGAGTATCAGCATGCTCTCCTTTGCGTTCCTGAGTTTCTCCTGGGTGAGCACATAGAAATCTTTGAGTCTTACATAATCGTCTTCGTTGAAGAACCTTTCACGCTGGACCCTTGTCATATAGAGAACGTCCAGATCCGCTATGCTGTCTTCCAGTTTTATGACTTCTGAAAATTCGATATCTTTGGAGGAGAGCATTTCGGTTATATAGTCCGGAATCCTGAGTTCGGGAGGGGATATGAATATGAAGCGTATCCCCTTGTATCTGGCCAGGGCGTTCACCAAGGAATGGGTGGTCCTTCCGAATTTAAGGTCCCCGCAGATACCTACTGTAAAGTTGTCAAGTCTCCCCTGGAGAGAACGTATGGTCAAAAGGTCTGTCAGGGTCTGGGTGGGGTGCTGATGTCCTCCGTCCCCGGCATTGATAACCGGGATCTTTGAGAATTCCGCAGCCACATAGGGAGCGCCTTCCTTTGGATGTCTCATGGCGCATATATCGGCGAAACAGGATACAACCCTTATGGTGTCTGCCACAGATTCGCCCTTGGCAGCGCTTGATACTCCGCCGTCCGGGAATCCTATGACCTGTCCGCCCAGATTCAGCATGGCGCTTTCAAATGAAAGCCTTGTTCTTGTGCTTGGTTCGTAAAAAAGTGTGGCTATGCGTTTTCCATCGCATATATGGCTGTACTTTTCCGGATTTCGTTCGATGTCTCCCGCGAGATCGAACATCCTGTCCATCTCCTCTACCGAAAGGTCCAGAGGATTCATAAGGTGTTTCATGATCATTTTTCCTCCGAGATATATTTTAATGCTGCCTCCTGTGCCGCCGAAAATGGCTGCACATTAACAGGCCCCGCTGTGGGCGTTACATAAACGGGGACATCAGTGCCGTATCCCCTGAAATATGTGTATGTTGAAGTCATCTGTATGTTGGTGGTGCTTCCCTCGTATATACGGTCTGTGGAACCGTCTGCATTTCTCCTCATGAGACAGGGCTGCTCCGTGTTTATCACGTTGTAGTATATTACACCGTTCAGAACATTGTAACAGTCAGCGCTTTCTTCCGTGAGGACTACAGATGAACCGTCGGATCCCAGGGCTGCGATCTTGTAGTCATCCGCAGGTGATATGAAATAAATGTTGCCTCCGTCCATGATGGGCTGCCATACCTTGGTCTGGGATATCATTTGATCGGAACCTGTGGCCGCATCCATCTTGCATAGGGACAGGTTGGAGGTGGAAGGATGGTAGATGGCCCCGGGGGCTATTCCGCAGGGGTCGATCTGAAAATCTTCTATAACAGTGTTTTCGGATTTGTCGATCTTTATCTTTAAAAGCCGCTGGGCTTCCTGTGTGGAGTAGGCCTGAGTATATAGATAATTGCCCACAAGCGAAGTCTTGAAAGTGTTCTCGTCCACAAGTGAAACAGCGTTTTTGCCGTTTTTGTCCGAGGAGTACAGGCCTTTAAAATGAAGGGCTATGCCAACCCCGGCATCGCTGTCTCCGGTGATGAGACAGTAGTATATCCTTTTTCCGTACACATTGATATAATAAACGCTGCTGGTGCTCAGGCGTTTTATGGAACTCATGTCATTTTTCATGGAGTAGAGACGCCCGCCGTCGTAGGGATTTGCAAAGTAGACGGTTCCGTCCTCATCTTCACATGCGTAACCTTCGTTGTAGAGGTTTCCGGGGGTGTTACCCATGGCATCCGGAGGGTTGTCTGCAGATATGGCGTTTCGGGATCTGAAAAAAATAAATATAACCATGGAGGCCGCAGCAAGTGCTGCTATCAATATGAGGGCCCTCAGGTCTGATCTCTTCATAAAAACACCTCGTATTCTTGCGAATGCCTTTTGAATATATTAAGATTATAACAGTTTTATATCATTATTACAAAGGGGAAAACAATGGAACTGTCAGAATTGAGAAAACAACTGGATGCGGTGGACGATGAACTGCAGAGTCTGTACCTGAAAAGGATGGAGATATGCAGGGATGTGGCCGCATACAAGACTGAAAAGTCAGGCCGGGTTTATGACAGGGACCGGGAAATGGAGAAGATCAGGAGTTACGCCTCCGCAGGGCAGGACGATCTGACAAGGGCGGGGCTTTCCGAGATGGCGCAGCTTTTGATGAGCAATTCAAGGGAACTTCAGTACGGGATCTTTACGGAGAAGGGGATGCTGTCTCCCCTTTCATTTACCGAGACAGACGGTATCAGGAAAAAGGGTCTGAAAACCGTGTTTCAGGGAGACAGAGGAGCTTATTCCCACGAGGCCCTGAAAAAATATTTCGGTGAGGATACGGATTGTTTTCATGTGAAGAATTTCCGGGATGTGATGGACGCTCTCCAGGAGGGTAGCGCAGATTACGGCATCCTGCCCATAGAAAACACCACGGCGGGTATAGTGGCCCAGACCTATGATCTTTTGGCCTCCTACGACCTCTATATAGTTTCCGAGGTGGTGATCCCCATAAGACACTGCCTGATGGCGGTTCCCGGGACGAAGCTCGAAGACATAACGGATATTTATTCACATCCCCAGTCGCTTATGCAGTCAGCAGCATTCCTGGACAGCCATCCCAAATGGAGCAGACACGAAATGCTGAACAATGCCTTTGCAGCTCAGAAGGTGAAGGATGACAAGGACCCGACCCAGGCTGCCATAGCGGGAAAGGGGGCGGCCGGTGAGTATGGACTTGAGATACTGGTCGAAGGAGTGAACCAGGAGGAGAAAAATGAGACCCGGTTCGTGGTCATTTCCGGCAGGAGGGAATTCGTAAAAGGGGCGCGGAAGATCAGTCTCTGCCTGGAGATCCCGCATACATCCGGGTCCCTTTATCACATATTGTCACATTTTATGTACAATTCCCTGAACCTCACAAATATAGAGTGCAGGCCCATACCGGACAGGAACTGGGAATACCGGTTTTTCATCGATTTCGAAGGTGCTCTTTCCGACCCCGCAGTGCGGACGGCGCTCACGGGGGTGAGAGAAGAAGCCAGGGGGATGAAGATCCTGGGATGCTACTGAGAAGACCATGTTTTGCGGGTTTGGTTTATAATGTTTCATGTTTTTAGAGGAACCGTATATTTAAGAGAGAACAGTAAATATTAAGAGGGACCGGATATTTAATTGGGATCCGGACATTTAAAAGTGAATCGGACAGTTCAAGGGAACCGGGCATTTGAAAGGGAACCGTACATTTGAAAGGGAACCGTACATTTGAAAGGGATCCGGGCATTTGAAAGGGAACCGTACATTTGAAAGGGATCCGGACATTTGAAAGGGATCCGGACATTTGAAAGAATTCGGATATTTGAAAGGGAATCATATAAATGAAAGAGAATGAGTTTGCAGTATTCAAAGGGATAGACGGGGACAACCTCCCGGATCTGGGAGTTATGATACAGGCCTGCGCAAATAAGGGCCTGTCCGGGAATGTGGCGGCAGCATATCTCACAGATATGCTTGTAAATGACGAAAATCCTTACAGTCTGTGCCTGGAGTCCGGAAGGGATGTGGGAAGCCTCAGGCAGGCTGTGGTCCACGACATGGAGATCATCGGGAAACTGATGAAGGAGGGGACATCTCTCCCTGCTTTTGCAGGGGATTTTGTACCGCCGGATCTGAAACAGAGGGCGTACGATCCATCCATGGCAAAGAAGGTGAGCAATCTGGCTTTCCGTCTGATGTCCGCAGAGAGCGCGGGTGAGATGGAAAAGAGCCTTTCTTCATTTTACAGGGAGAACGGAGTTGGGAAATATGCGCTTTACAGGGCTTTCAGGCTGTCAGGAGAAGGGCCGGACATGTCCGTTGTGCCCATAATCGGCAGCATAGACGTGAAGCTTTCAGATCTGGTTGGGTATGAACTCCAAAAGAAGAAACTCACAGACAATACGGAAGCCTTTGTGGCCGGAAAGGGGGCCAACAACTGTCTCCTCTACGGGGAGGCGGGCACCGGCAAGTCCACATGCATAAAGGCTGTGGCAAATGAGTACTACGAAAAAAAACTCAGGGTCATAGAGATATACAGGCACCAGTTCAGGGAACTTTCGGAATGCATGGACAGGATAAGGAACAGGGGATATTGCTTTATCATATTCATGGACGACCTGTCCTTCGAAGAGAATGAGACCGAATACAAATACCTGAAGGCGGTGATCGAGGGAGGACTGGAGAAGCGGCCCGGGAATGTGCTTATTTACGCAACCAGCAACAGAAGGCATCTGATCCGGGAGAAGTATGCGGACAGGATGGAGGGGACGGACCTGCACGCGGAAGACACGGTGGAGGAGATGCTGTCCCTGTCCGGAAGATTTGGGGTGACCATACTGTTTGAAAGCCCTGACAAGGATGACTACCACGACATAGTCCTGTCCCTTGCAGAGAGATGCGGCATAGATACAGACCGTGATGAACTGCTGTCCGGCGCTGACAAATGGGAGATAAGGCATGGGGGCAGATCCGGAAGGGCTGCGGAACAGTACATTGAATATCTGAGGGGAATGGAATGAAGACATTTGCGGCAATAGATGTGGGATCTTATGAGATGATGCTTAAGATCTTTGAAGTGTCCGAGAAAAAGGGCCTGAGGGAGATAGACAGCCTGAGGCATTCACTTGATCTGGGCACAGGGTCTTACGCCACCGGCAGTATCAGCTCGGAGAAGGTGGATGAACTCTGCAGGATACTGACCAGGTTCTCCGATGTGATGAAGTCTTATAAGATCGATGATTACAAGGCTTACGGCACCAGCGCCATCAGGGAGACCAGGGACAGCGCAGTGGTGCTGGATCAGGTGGAGAGAAGGACCGGTATAAAGATCGACATCCTGAGCAATTCAGAACAGCGTTTTCTTGATTACAAATCCGTTGCTGCAAAGCAGGACGATTTTTTGAAGATCATTGAAAAGCCTGCAGCCATAGTGGATGTGGGAGGGGGAAGCATACAGATATCCCTTTTTGACAATGACAAACTGGTCTCAACCCAGAATATGAGGCTGGGGGTGCTGAGGATAAGGGAAAGCCTGTCCCGGATGGATGTAAAGAGCGGCAGGGTGGCGGAAGCCATAAAAGAGTATGCCGCCTTTCAGCTGGAGGCCTTCAGAAAGATGTACGTCCGGGATATCAAAGTGGAGACAGCCATCATAGTGGATGACTACATCTCCGCCCTGGTGGACAGAAATGCAAGCCCTGACGGGGGCAGAAGATATGTGAGCGTGGAAGACCTGGATGGTTTTATCTACAGGGTGTCATCGGAATCCGTATATGAGGCTTCAAAGAAACTTAAGATAACCGAGGAAGGCCTTGTCATGACCTTCATCTCAAGCGTCATTGTGAGACAGATATGTGAGATCATGAAAGCTGAAAGGCTGTGGGTTCCCGGGGTCAGCCTCTGCGACGGCATAGCCTATGAATATGCGGAGAAAACGAAGGTCCTTAAGATAAGGCACGATTTCACCGAGGATATACTGGCCTGCGCGAGAACCGTCAGCCGCAGATACATGGGCTCCGAAGCCATGGAGGACGCCATCGACAGGACTTCGGTTGCCATCTTTAACACCATGAAAAAAATACATAAGCTTGGCAGCAGGGAGAGGACGCTTCTCAGGATCGCAGCCATACTCAATGACTGCGGGTATTACATAAGCATGCAGAACCGCTCCGAATGCGCCTATGACATCATCATGTCCACCGAGATGATAGGGCTTTCCCATTCGGAGAGGGTTATCATTGCAAATACTGTGAAGTACAATCATGCACAGCTCAAGCCAAACGAAATGGATTATTATCCTGAATTCATGAATATGCAGGATTATCTTCTCATGATGAAGCTGACAGCCATACTGAGGGTTGCGGAGACCGTCTGCAGGACTCCGGAAAAGGCGCTGGACGTCAGCTTCAGACTGAAGGATGAAGAATTGTTGATAACATATGGGGATGAACAGAGCACATCCATAGAAAAGGGACTTATGAAAGACAGATCTTCCCTTATGAAGGAAGTGTTCGGAGTCACTGCTGTGGTGAGGAAAACATTATGAAGGGACATATTGTGAAAAGACTGGAAAAAAAGGCTGTAAGGAAGAGTGTGAAAAAAACAGATAAAAAGCTGGTGAGAAGGACTGCTCTGAGACGGGAAGAAAAGAAGGAAGGCATAGATTTCCGGGATCCGGTATATTATACCAACCGTGAGCTTTCCTGGCTGGATTTCAACAAGAGGGTGCTGTCGGAGGCCAACAGCGAGGCGAATCCTTTATTTGAAAGGCTTAAATTCCTGTCCATCACCTCTTCAAATCTGGACGAGTTTTTCATGGTCAGGATCGCATCCCTGAAGGATATGGTGGATGAAGACTATGAAAAGCCGGATATTGCGGGAATGACGCCGGTGATGCAGCTTGAGGGGCTGGACAGCGCAACCCACGATTTCGTAAAAAGGCAGTACCAGGCGTACAAGGAGCTTTTGCCCGTACTTTCAGAGAACGGGCTCTCGGTCATCAGGTCATTTGAGGATGTGACAGAGCAGGAGGACCGTTACCTGGACAGGTATTTTGAAGACAATGTTTATCCCGTCCTGACTCCCATGGCCGTGGATTCCTCCAGGCCCTTCCCCCTTATACGGAACAAGACTCTGAACATAGGGGCCATAGTCAGAAAGAAAAATGAGTACGATGAGACGGAATTTGTCACCGTGCAGGTTCCGGGGGTGCTGCCCAGGATAGTGAGATTCCCGGGAAAGACCGGGAGCACCAGGGTGATGCTCCTCGAGGATCTCATCGCCCATTATATGGACAGGCTGTTCCTGAATTACGACATAGTGTCCAAGGCCTGCTTCAGGATCACCAGGAATGCCGATTTCACCATAGACGAGGCTGAGGACCTGCTCCATGAGATAGAGAAACAGATAAAGCAGAGACAGAGAGGCGATGCCATCAGACTGGAAGTCGGAAACGATATGGACCGGGAACTGCTGTCGGCCATAAGGGCGGGCATAGGAATAGAAGACAATGACATCTATACCGCAGACGGCCCGCTGGATCTGACATTCCTGATGGAGATGTATTCATTGCCCGGGTTTGACAGCCTGAAGGAACACTCCTACCTGCAGCCCCAGAGCGTGCCTGAGATCCCCGAAGGCTCGGATATCTATGCAGATATAAGGGAGGGCGATATCCTCATGCACCATCCCTACGAGACCTTTGATCCTGTGGTCAACTTTGTCAGGCGCTCCGCCGTGGACAGCAATGTGCTTGCCATAAAGCAGACTCTCTACAGGGTCAGCGGCAATTCACCCATCATTGCAGCTCTTGCCCAGGCCGCTGACAACGGGAAGCAGGTCACCGTGCTGGTGGAACTGAAGGCCAGATTCGACGAGCAGAACAATATCGAGTGGGCCAGGATGCTTGAAAAGGCAGGATGCCATGTTATATACGGACTGGTTGGCCTAAAGACCCACTGCAAGATCACACTTGTGGTCAGACGGGAGGAGGACGGAATCCGCAGATATGTGCATCTGGCCACCGGTAATTACAACGACAAGACTGCAAAACTGTACACGGATATGGGATTTTTCACCTGCAGGGAGGAATTCGGCGAGGACGCCACCGCTGTGTTCAACATGCTTTCCGGATATTCCGAACCCAGATCCTGGAAAAAGCTGTCCCTGGCACCCCTCTGGCTCAAAGACAGGCTGCTGTCCCTTATCGGCAGGGAGACTGAGAATGCCTTGAACGGCAGGAGCAGCGGGATCATAGCCAAGATGAATTCCCTCTGTGACCAGGATGTCATAGAGGCTCTCTACCGCGCCAGCGCAGCAGGGGTCAAGATCAGACTGATAATAAGAGGGATCTGCTGTCTGAAGACCGGC
>JAILIO010000084.1 GCA_024695225.1 Lachnospiraceae bacterium | reverse complement strand
TTGTGGAGAGTATTATCAGGGTCGCCATTATAACCCAGGAAGTCCGCAATACAGGGTGTTTGTCCATGCTCTTTGAGTAGACCGCAGCCAAAGCGCAGGCGATGGAGTTGTAAACATGGATGCTGGGGAACACATTTGTGGAAGTGTCTGTGAGGTACAGCGCGCGCACAGCATCCGTGAGCATATTGTCCCGGGGAAACACTGCGGGACGGAGGCTCAGACCGTTGGGTATCACTGTTGAGATCATCAGAAAGATGCTCATGCCGGTGAACATAAAAAGACAGGATCTTTTGTATTCACCCTTGTCGTAGAGGTAAAGCCAGGCCAGTGTCAGAAAAACAAAACCGAACCACAGCAGGTAGGGAATTATGAATATCTCCATAAAGGGAATGCAGTCATCGATCTTCAGGTGGATCATCCATATATCTCCCATTGAGTGAGGAATGGTTTCCAACCGGTGGAAATAAAGCATATATATTATGAAGAAGGCCACACCGGGAATGGCGTCTTTCCAAAAATCCCACAGCTTTTTTGCGGTTTTTTCTTTCATCAGGACCCTCCGATACTTTATACAACAGGTCATATCTCGTTCACATTTTCATCGGTGAGTATGATATCACAGAAATCATAATTGTAAAGAGCAAAATTTAATAATTATGAAATATTTAGTTGCAATTTTGTAACATCTGTCGTATAGTCATTTGCGGTGTAGGTGACTTACTAATTTGAGATTTTACAGGAGAAATAAAAAAAATCATGAGAAAAAAATTTGGAATGGCACTTATGATACTGTCTGCATCGGCTGTTTTGATGGCGGGATGCGGCAATGCTGAACCTGAGACATCCGCTCAGACGGCGACACTCACGGTGGAGACCATAACAGCTCCTCCTGTGGTGGAGAGCACAGTGGCTGTTGAAGAGTCCACTGAACCCGTCGATGTGGTACCTGAGGGAATGTACAGGAACGAACTCACAAACGAACCCATCGATGAGAGCCTCAAGGATCAGAGACCCGTGGCCGTCATGGTAGATAATGAGAAGACCGCTCTTCAGCACTTTGGCACATCTGAAGCTGATGTTGTGTATGAGATAATGAACAGCACGAAGAACGACAGGATCACAAGACTGATGGTCCTCGTAAAAGACTGGGAAAAGATAGAGCAGCTTGGAAGCATCAGAAGCACACGTCCCACGAACATTCTGCTGGCTGCAGAGTGGAACGCAGTACTGGTCCACGATGGCGGTCCTTTCTATATAAATGAGTACTTCTCCAGGGATTACGCAGCTCATTTCTCCGGCGGGTTCTCCAGGGTGTCAAACGGAAAGGCCAGGGAGTTCACGGAATATGTTATGAGCGGTGATCTGGACGAGAAATTTGCCGCCTCCAATTACACTACAACTTACAATGAATACAGGGTTGACGAGGGATCTCATTTCAATTTTGCCGAAAATGGCGCAGAGGTAAATCTTGAAGACCTTTATGACACGGTTTCCCCTGCCACGGAGGTATCTCTTCCCTTCAAGCACAACAGCTCACAGCTTAAATATAACGAGTCTACCGGAACATATGATTACTATGAGTACGGCAGCGCACATCTGGATGCTGAGGACAATGCTCAGCTGACCTTCAAGAATGTGTTCATTCAGTGCTGTTCTTTCACACAACTTGATGAAAACGGATATCTTGTGTACAATTGCGTAGACGCAGGTAAGGAAGGATGGTATCTGACCAACGGAAAGGCTGTCAAGGTCACCTGGACAAAGCCTGATGAGACCGGTGTGACAAGATTCTACGACGGCGCCGGCAATGAAGTGGTCGTAAATACCGGAAAATCTTATATAACACTGGTACCCGAGGATGGCTGGTCATCACTGTCCATCAGCTGATCTGAAGATTTTGTGATCATAACTCCGGGGGAAGATGTATGTCGTCCCCCGGAGTCTTTTAAACATAACGGGTGTTTTATGTCACTCCGGTCCTGTGTGAACCGGCCGGAAGAACAAAGATGCCGGTTTCTGCGTTATTATTGCTCAAACGGGAAGGTGTTTACGGTTTATGAAGGAAATGAAGAATAAAAAGCACAGATCCGGTTTCGACAGGGTGGCTTTCCTGAAGAGAGTTATCGTGGTCCTGCTTCTTATTTGTCTTATAGCACCTTCTGTCATGTGCGTTTTCATATTGAAAACACTGAATGATTCCATGAGCCGTCTGGAAAACGAACTGGATGAATTGTCGGAAACCATACGGGTCATGAATGAAAACAATTTTGCCTATCGAAACAACAGACTGTCCCTGGACGACACTTTTGTAAATGAACCCATTGTTTGGAGAGAGAGAAATTCTTCCGAGGATGGTTACGGAAAACAGTTTGAAGGCAGGAAGGTCTATCTCACTTTTGATGACGGCCCCAGCAGCAACACCGGCAGGATATTGGACATACTGAAGGAATACGGGGTCAAAGCCACATTTTTTGTGGTAGGGAAACCCGATGCCGTATACAGTGATGTTTACAGACGGATCGTGAATGAAGGCCATACCATTGGTATGCATTCCTACAGTCATAAATACGGTTCCATCTACAGTTCTGAAGAAAGCTTTAAAGATGACCTTGAAAAGATACAGAATTTCATTTACGATACTACAGGAGTGTGGTCTGTGTATTACAGATTCCCCGGAGGGAGTTCCAACAGTGTGAGTTCTGTCCCGATGGATAAACTTATCTCTTTTCTAAATGAAGAAGATATCATATACTATGATTGGAATGTTTCTTCGGGAGATGCAGATTCGGGATATATCCCGGTCCAGCGTATCATAGACCGCAGTATAGCAGGAGTTGGCAGGTTTCCCCACGAGGCAGTGGTGCTGTTCCATGATGCGGATGAGAAGGATACCACTGTGGAAGCTCTTCCGGCTATAATAGAGGCTATACAGGGGATGGACAACACTGAGATGCTGCCCATCACCGAAGATACTATGCCGTTGACGCATATTACGCTGACAGGCGAAAATGAAGATATGGAGGGATGAAAATGGGTTTTTTCAGTGACCTGAAGGAAGACATTTCTCAAGCTGTGGATGAGATCGGCAATGGAGTGATGCCGGATACAGCCTCTGATCTGGATCAGGGAAAAGAAATGTTTGAAGAGATGAAAAAAGGTCTGGAGAACAGGGACAGCGAAGAAAGCAGCGATCCGGATCTGGACAGTCTCCTGGACAAGGTTGAGTCCATGGCTGTGACAGGGGACAAGGTCATTACGGAGCAGATGTCATTTGAGCCTTCGATGCCTGATGCTGAGCCTGAAGCCTTGGATGAAAATGTTGCAGTTCCTGATGAGGCAGCGGATGTGGAACCTTTGGCAGAGACAGGAGCAGTGGAAGAGATGTCCGAAGCGCCTGACATGACAGAGGAAGCAGAGATTTTGGAAGAGCCGGTTATACCGGAGGAAACGGAGATTTCCCCAGAGCCGGAGTTTACAGTTGATATGGAGGCTGTACCGGAGCCTGAGCCGGAAGACAGCTCAGAGACTGTATCAGAGTTTGATATTACAGTCGATGCAGAGGCTGAAACCGGTATGGGGATTGAGCCGGAGCAGGATGCAGTACAGGAGACCCTTGAAGATATGGTTATCCCGGAAGAGCCTGTGATATCGGAAGATACAGAGACTGTTGCAGAGTCTGAGGTGATCCCTGAGGTGGAGATCCCTGCAGAAACTGAGATCCCTGCAGAACCCGAGATCCCCGAGGAGACAGTGATCGCTGAAGAAGCAGAGGCCGCCGATCCGGAGACCGGTTCATTTACTGATACAAGTGATGTGCAGGAGCCTCTGAATGAAGAAGCTGAGACTTTGGCGTCTGTTGAAGAGACCGCAGAAGAAGCAGTGGATCTGCAGGACCCGGGGCTTACAGGGGATTTGACTGCAGCTGCAGCTTTAGCGGAGGAGGCAGTGGCGGTATCGGAAGATCTGAGCACAACTGAAGAAACGCCTGAGAGCGAGGATGGCCAGCCTGAAGAAACCGGCGAGCCGGTTTTGGAAGATACAGTTTCAGAAGACACAATGGTTGCCGGTGCAGTGACGGAAACCGTTGAAAGCGCAGATGCTGCGCAGGAAGAAATAAATAAATCAATGAATGAGGAGGATGTACCATTGAGCGAGAATGAAGAAATTGTAGATGAATTGCAGTTGGCATCAGATCTCACCCCTTCGGATGAGACCGCAGTGATTACTGAAGGAATGACCATTATCGGAGATATCAAGTCAGGAGGATCTCTCGATCTCACCGGAAATGTTGAGGGAAATATCGATATTCTCGGGAAACTTTCTGTGACAGGTGGCGTAAAAGGTGATTCCAGAGCGGCAGAGATTTACGCTGAGAATGCCAAAGTGACAGGGGAACTCAGGAGTTCCGGCGCAGTGAAGATCGGACAGAGTACAGTGGTCATTGGAAATGTATTTGCTTCAAGCGCAGTTATCGCCGGTGCTGTAAAGGGTGATATAGATGTGCATGGCCCCGTTATACTGGATACTTCTGCCATCGTTATGGGCAATATCAAATCCAAATCAGTTCAGATCAACAACGGAGCTGTTATAGAGGGTATGTGTTCACAGACCTATGCAGATGTCAATCCCACGTCCTTCTTTGAGGAATTTGGTTCCGGCAAGTGAGCGTTAAGGGGAAAAAAAGATATGTTCTGAAACTTTCCGGGGAGGCCCTCGCCGGAGAAAAGCATACGGGCTTTGACGAGGCTACGGTACGTGGCGTTGCCCGTCAGATCAAAGCCCTTGCGGATACCGGAGCAGAGATCGGAGTGGTCACCGGCGGAGGTAATTTCTGGAGAGGCCGGAGCAGCGGCGACATGGACAGGGTCAGCGCCGATCAGATAGGCATGTTGGCCACGGTCATGAACTGTATCTATGTGTCTGAGATGTGCAGAGCTGAAGGGCTGGATACGGATGTGTTCACACCTTTCCCCTGCGGAGGGGTGACTGAACTTTTTTCCAAAGACAGGGTCATGCGCAGCCTCAGGGCCGGAAGAGTGGTATTCTTTGCCGGAGGCACCGGACATCCTTATTTTTCCACGGATACAGGGGTGGTTCTCAGAGCTGTGGAGATAGAGGCTGACTGCGTATTGCTTGCAAAATCCATAGACGGAGTTTATGACAGCGATCCCGCGGTGAACAGGGATGCGCACAGGTATGACGAGATATCCATTGATGAAGTGATCGAGAAGAATCTAGGCGTTGTGGATATCACAGCGTCCGTGATGGCCAGGGATTACAAGATGCCTATGTATGTATTCCAGCTGGATGACAAGAACAGCATTATGGATGCAGTAGAGGGGCGTTCTTCCGGAACCCGCGTCACGGTCTGACCAAACGGGGAGGTTACTTATGGATGACAGGATCAGTGTTTATAACGACAAGATGCAGAAGACGGAGGATTATCTGAAGTCTGAACTCTCACAGATCAGGGCGGGGAGAGCCAATCCCCACGTTCTGGACAAAGTTATGGTGGATTATTACGGCACGCCCAGCGCCATACAGAGCGTTGGAAATGTGACTGTGCCGGAAGCCCGTATAATCCAGATAGCCCCTTGGGATAAGAGCATGCTCAAGGCTGTGGAGAAAGCCATACTGGCCTCAGATGTGGGTATCACTCCCACCAACGACGGAAAAGTGATAAGGCTTATTTTCCCGGAACTCACCGAGGAACGCAGAAAAGAGCTTTCCAAGGAAGTGAAGAAAAAGGGAGAAGAAGGCAAGGTGGCTGTCAGAAATATCCGCAGGGATGGTGTCGAGGCCATAAAAAAACTGAAGGGAACCGAGGTGTCTGAGGATGAGATGGCAGATCTCGAGGATGAACTTCAGAAGATGACTGACAAGTTTATAAAAGAGATAGACAAGATCGTCGAAGAAAAGACCAAGGATGTAATGACGGTCTGAGATCTGTGTTACCGGAGTGTAAAGGGGGACAGGAGATTTATCTCCTGTCCCCTTGTAACAGATGAAGCGAACTCAGGTGATGGACTGAATTTACATGGTGTAGCGGGCTAAAAATGACAGACTGAACTTAAGTGACGGACCAAACCCGATCAATGTACACAGTTTGAGTGGCTTGCCGATTTTATTCTTTAGGAGAAAGATATGGGATCAGAGATTCCCGCCCATGTGGCCATAATAATGGATGGCAACGGCCGCTGGGCCAAACGCCGCAATATGCCCCGCACCTACGGACATGTGCAGGGCGCGAAGACAGTGGAAAAGATATGCAGAGATGCGGATGAACTGGGTATACGTTACCTGACTCTTTATGCGTTTTCCACGGAAAACTGGAACAGACCCGGTGGAGAGGTTGAAGCCCTTATGGAACTGTTCCATAAGTATCTCGGCATATGTTATAAAAATGCCATGGAAAACGACATGTGCTGCCGCATCATAGGGGATAAGACCAGGCTGTCACAAAAGCTCAGGGACAGTATGGCAAAACTTGAAGGTGACACTGCAGACCACAAGGGCCTTCATTTGCAGCTGGCTATCAATTACGGAGCGAGGGATGAGATCGCAAGGATGGTCAGGCATACTGTAGAGGAAGCCCTGAATGGCGGACTGTCTGTAAATGATATCGATGAGGATTATATATCCTCCCATCTGGATACAGCGGGGATACCGGATCCGGATCTTCTGATCAGGACCTGCGGTGAACAGCGTATCTCCAATTATCTTCTCTGGCAGTGCGCTTATACGGAATTTTATTATACGGACACAGCGTGGCCTGATTTTGACAGAGATGAGCTGGTTCGGGCCATAAATGCCTATCAGGACAGAGACCGCAGATACGGTAAAGTGTGACAACGGCAGGATTCTGCAACATGATTTTCGGCATGTCCCGCAGTTACACTTGTGCAGACAGCACTGATGAGGGTCTGTCAGCATATTCCGGACAAATATACAGTTTGTAACATTGATACAAGGTTGTGAAAGGATCGTAAGTTGGTAAAAAAGAGGATAATAAGCGGTGCGCTTCTGGTAGTTGTAGCCCTGGTGCTCATACAGACCGGTGGAGTCGTGCTTTTGGCTGCAGGCACTGTGATAGGGTGCATCGCATATCGGGAACTGTTGACTGCATGCTCTGCAGCGGGGGATGGGAAGTATTCCCGGGCTCTTGAATATGCTGGATATCTGATGATCATATTGTGGCATGTGATCATTTACTTCAAGATAAACGCCAGGTCAGCGCTGGTCTGGCTGGCGGTATCCCTCATGCTGTTTCTCATCATATACGTTCTGACCTTCCCCTCATTCAGGGATACCCAGGTCATGTCCTCATTTTTCTGTCTGCTGTACGGACCCTTTCTGCTTTCCTTTGTGAGCCTGACCAGAGGCGCACAGATGGGGGATGTGACGGTGTGGCTCATATTTATCAGTGCATCGGTGTGTGACGTGGGAGCTTATGCCGTTGGGGTGCTTCTGGGAAAACACAAGATGGCTCCCGTACTTTCCCCGAAAAAGACGGTGGAAGGAGCAGTGGGCGGCGTTGTGGCAGCGGCTGCAGGCGGGCTATTGTACGCCCTGTGGGTCGTTTTCAGGGGCAGCGCCGATCAGAGCGTTCTCTATGTGTTTCCCATTTTCTGCGCTTTGTGCTCTGTCTTTTCCATGGTGGGAGACCTGGCGGCGTCGGCCATCAAGCGAGATCACATAATAAAGGATTACGGGAATCTTATCCCGGGACACGGAGGGGTGATGGACCGCTTTGACAGCGTCCTTTTCACAGCCCCCCTTACGTGGATGCTCACCATATACATAAACGGAGGCACAAAATGAAGAATATCTCGATAATAGGGTCCACCGGCTCCATAGGCACTCAAACCCTGGATATTATAAATAACGACCGTGATGGTTTCCGGGTCACATCCCTTGCCGCAGGGAGCAACGTGAAACTGATGGAAGAACAGGTGAGAAGATTCTCGCCTTTATTTGTATCCATGCAGTCGGAGGAGGCGGCATCGGATCTGAAGGTGAGGATCGCAGATACCGGCACTGAGGTGAGGTGCGGAGCTGAGGGGCTCGACTCTGTGGCGGCAGACCCCAAAAGCGATATGCTGGTCACAGGCATCGTTGGCATGCAGGGGATAAAACCCACCATGACAGCCATAAGGGAGAAAAAGACCATTGCCCTTGCCAACAAAGAGACTATGGTGGCTGCAGGGTCCGTGATCACGGCTCTCGCCCGGGAATGCGGGGTGAAGATCCTTCCCGTGGACAGCGAGCACAGCGCCATATTCCAGTCTCTTGAAGGACAGAGCAGGAAAAATGTGGATAAGATCATACTCACCGCTTCCGGCGGTATTTTCCGGGGCAGGAGCAGGGAAGAACTTATGAATGTCACTGCTTCCGAGGCTCTTAAAAATCCCAACTGGGTTATGGGCAAAAAAGTGACTATAGATTCTGCTACACTGGTGAACAAAGGTTTGGAAGTGATGGAGGCTTCCTGGTTGTTCGGCGTGAGCCACAGGGACATAGAGGTTGTGGTGCATCCACAGAGCATACTGCATTCGGCGGTGCTGTATACGGATGGCGCCATCATCGGTCAGATGGGACTTCCCGACATGCATATCCCCATCAGTTATGCCCTGTATTATCCGGAGAGAATGCCGGTGATGGGGGAGAAACCGGATCTGGCGGTCCTTGGGAGCCTTACATTTGAAAAACCTGACACTGAGGTGTTCAGAGGCCTGCCCCTGGCGATGCAGGCGGCAGATGCAGGAGGGACCATGCCGGCGGTGTTCAACGCCGCAAATGAAGAGGCTGTGTCCATGTTCCTGAACGGAAAGGTGGGGTTGCTCAACATATATGATATAATCGGCTACGCAATGGAAAAACACAGGGTTGTGGACGATCCGGATATAGATGATATATTCGAGGCAGAGAGGGAAGCCCGTGAGAATGCGGCTTCATGGAGCGCAGCATGAATACATTTGTGACCATCATAATATTTTTGATCATTTTCACCATTATCGTGGTGTCCCACGAGGGAGGCCACTTTCTGGTGGGCAGGAAGTGCGGCATCAGGGTGAAGGAATTCACGGTAGGCGCCGGGCCGGTGCTCGTTTCAAAGAAATACGGGGATACATTGTTCTCCGTCAGGGCCATGCCTCTGGGAGGAGCCTGTATCTTTGACGGTGAGAGCCAGATGTATGACGATGACGATCCCGAGGCAGAGGAAGCAGATCCCGGGGATGAGCACTTGTTTCTCAATGCGCCTGTATGGAAGAGGATTGCCACCGTATTTGCCGGACCTTTGGCGAATTTTGTCCTGGCATTTGTAACATCTGTTATTATTGTGGCTTTTTCCGGTGTGGATCTGCCTGTTGCACAGAAGGTGGTGGAAGGCTCTGCTGCTGAGGAAGCCGGGATGATGGCCGGTGACGAGATCAGATATATGAACGGTGAGAGAACATATATATACCGGGAGGTCAGTCTGGAGAGCGCACTCAATGAAGACGGCCAGCCTGTGGATATCGTATACAGGAGAAACGGGACAGACACTGCAGTCACCATCATCCCCAAGTACAGCGAGGAAGACAAAAGGTATTACATCGGTATCGTAGGTGGCAGTTCCAACCTGAAATGCAATGCACTTCAGGTGTTCCAATACGGAGCAGTGGAGGTGGACTACTGGTTCAGATATACATTGAAGTCCCTCAGGATGTTATTTACAGGGAAGGTCGGCGTGGATGCCCTTTCCGGACCTGTGGGGGTCGCTGATTTTATAGGTGATGCCTATGAGGATGTGAAGCCCTATGGAATGCCCAGCGTTCTCCTCACCATGCTGGAGATAATGACTCTTCTGGCTGTGAACCTTGGGATCGTAAACCTCTTGCCCCTTCCTGCCATCGACGGCGGAAAGCTTGTGCTTCTCTTTATAGAAGTCATAAGGGGCGGAAAACGGATACCCCCGGAGAAGGAAGGACTCATCAATCTGGCAGGAGTCGTTGTGCTGATGGTCCTGATGGTTGTTGTGCTCTACAACGATATCATGAGGCTTTTTAAATGAACTGCGTGAATGGCAACTGATAACGAAAAGATCCTTAAAGGCCGGTACAGGCTTTTATCCGTGGCAGGCCGGGGCGGATTGTCCACCGTCTATCTGGCAGAAGATATGGAAACCGGGTCTCAAGTGGCTTTGAAGGCCGGGGACATATCCCGTGAAGGGATCCTGCGGACGTTTCTGAATGAGTCAGAGATATTGATCCGTCTGGATGACCCGGCTGTCCCCAAATTTATTGATTACTTTGAAGAAAACGGCAGATGTGTGATCGTCACAAAATACATTCCGGGTGTTATCTTATCTGATGTCGCAGTTGAAGATCCGGTTTTAACAGGGATGCAGCTGCTCTTCATCCTGGAATATCTGCAGTCTTTGGACAGACCCGTGCTGCATTTGGATCTGAAACCTGCAAATGTGGTGATCAGCCCCACCGGCAGGGTTTGCCTTATAGATTTTGGTTCCGCAGTCAGATCCGGCGCCTGCTCCTATGTGAGAAGCGGAACTCCCGGGTACTGCGCGCCGGAACAGCTTTTGGGCAGGACATTGGATACGAGGACAGATATTTACGGCTGGGGGATGCTGATGAGGAATATTACTGCCGGGACCAAAGAGGGTGAGACCATCCGGGATATTCTGGACAAGTGTACCGCAGAAGATCCCGGGGACAGATACAGGGATTCTAAGGAATTGATAAAAGTGATGAGATGTATGGATATACAGGGGGTGTGAGTTGACAGACAGAAATAATACAAGAACTGTGAAGATCGGAGACAGGGTCATCGGTGGAGGAAATCCCATACTGATCCAGTCCATGACAAATACAAGGACAGAGGACACTGAAGCCACAGTTGCCCAGATCCTCAAGCTCGAAAGAGCAGGGTGTGAGATCGTGAGATGTACGGTCCCCACAAAAGAGGCTGCAGATTCTCTCAGAGAGATAAAGAAAAGGGTGCATATACCGGTTGTCGCAGACATCCATTTCGACCACCGCATGGCTTTGATGGCCATAGAGGCCGGGGCAGACAAGGTCAGGATAAATCCCGGCAATATAGGAGGGACAGAAAGGCTCAAAGAAGTCGTGAAGGCAGCCTCCGAGCGGGGGATCCCCATAAGGGTCGGGGTTAACGGCGGCTCATTGGAAAAGGATATCCTGGCAAAGTACGGGGGGGTAACTGCAAAGGGACTTGCGGAAAGTGCCATGGACAAGGTGAGGATGCTGGAGGAGACAGGGTTTTCAGATATTGTGATCAGTGTGAAATCCTCAGATGTGATCCTCTGCGCGGATGCTTAGGAACTGATAGCAGAGGAGACAGACCACCCTCTTCACATAGGGGTTACGGAGGCAGGAACAGTCTGGAGCGGAAACATAAAGTCCGCGGTGGGTGTGGGGATAATGCTCAGAAAAGGACTGGGAGACACCCTGAGGGTTTCCCTCACGGGAGATCCTGTGGAGGAAGTGAAAAGTGCCAAACTGATACTGAAGGCGATGCATCTTAGGGAAGGTGGACCGGAGATCATATCCTGTCCCACATGCGGCAGGACCCGCATAGACCTGGATACCCTGTCTCGTCAGGTGGAAAAAGCTCTCGAAGACTGCCCTCTCAATATAAAAGTGGCTGTTATGGGCTGCGTTGTAAACGGACCGGGAGAAGCCAGGGAGGCAGATATCGGCGTAGCCGGAGGAGATGGTGAGGGCCTGATATTCAAGAAGGGCGAGATATTGAGAAAAGTGCCTGAAAATGAGATATTGTCGGCGCTTATGAATGAAATTGCATCCATGGGGGGATGATATGAGCAGGAAGTTATCCGAGATCTTTTCCGAGATCGCGCCGGGAGCGCAGGTGCCATCGATATTTAATGATGTCAGCGCAGAAAAGATCTCTTTAAATAAAGACAGGACGAGGCTGACCCTTTTCATAGACAGCCATCACGTGATCAGCCGCGAGCAGGTGGAAATGCTTGAGAAGATCGTAAGCGATTCCCTTGTTCCCGAGTACCGGATGTCGGTCTGTATCCGTGAGCACTTTACCCTTTCTTAGCAGTACA